>NZ_VNIB01000001.1:300000-536576 GCF_008124615.1 Geothermobacter ehrlichii | reverse complement strand
CTGAACAACAGGCCGAGAAAGTGCCTCGGCTACCGGACGCCCCAGGAAGTGTTCGATGAAGCCAGGGGTGGTGCACTTGCAAATTGAATCCACCCTCGCAGAAGAAACCAAAGGGGTCAGGCTTGACGAATGGGTAAAGCGGTTTAACATCCAAACCCGCCATAAAAACCCGCATCCATTTTCCCGGCACCACCTGTCAGCCATGTTGCGTGGCAATGCCGGGCAGGACATTTTCCTTGACGCGGCTGATCGCTCTCGCTTCTGTCTTCTGCTCCAGCAAGACTCCGAACAGTTCGGGGTTCGGATTCATGCCTTTTGCCTGATGTCCAATCATCTGCATCTTGCCTTGCAGGTAGGAGAGGTGCCCCTGTCCCGCTTCATGCAGAACATCAGTTTTAGCGAAAGCGCTCTGGCGACTCTTGTGAGGCGCATGATCGTTCCGGGTCAGAGTGTCAAATTTCAAGCAATCGTCGCCTGAGGGCGAATTGTGGATTTTCAGGGGCGATTATTAATGTAGAATTGTGTGATAGGCGGTTGTTGGGACGTTGTATCAGCAAGTCCCCTCCCGGGTACCTGGTTTTACGCCGGGGCAGAGCGCCCAGGCGGTCGGGGTTTTTCAACCGGACCGGCAAAATCGGGCAGCTATAGTCGCGCGGGGACACTCAATCTGCCAACCGGAACACCGGCCGAATTCTATGGGCTTACTCTTTTTCTACCTGTCACTGGCACTGTTCGTGTCTTTTCTGTGCTCGGTACTCGAGGCAGTGCTGCTTTCCATAACACCATCCTATATTGCATCAATGGATGACAACTCCCGGGTGAAGGTGCTCCTCGAGGAGTTGAAAAGCGATATCGACACCTCCATATCGTCCATCCTGATTTTGAACACTATTGCCCATACCATGGGAGCTGCGGGGGTCGGTGCCGAAGCGGTGCGGATTTTCGGTGTGCAGTGGCAAAGCCTGATCGCGATCATCCTGACTTTGCTGATCCTGTATTTCTCGGAAATCATCCCCAAAACCATAGGTGTGACCTATTGGCGGCAGCTGGCCAAGCCTACGGCTTATATCATCAAGTTTCTAACCCGCATTTTGTTGCCGCTGTTGTGGGTTTCTCATCTCATCACCCAGCACATCCAAAAACCCGCCGACAATGCCCCGACCCGGGAAGAAATTGCCGCCATGGCGGAAATGAGCGAAGAACACGGGATTCTCGCCGAAGAGGAAAGTCAGCTGATTGAAAACCTGCTGCAGCTGAAGCAGGTCAAGGTCGAGGACATTCTCACGCCCCGCAGCGTGGTTTTTGCACTGGATGGCGCTGAAACAATCCAGAACGCGTTGGCGTATGATGACCTTTACATCTTTTCGCGCATACCCGTTTTTGAACAGACGCCTGACAATATTACCGGACTGGTATTTGCCAGAACGATTCTCAAGGCCGCGTCTCAGGACAGGAAGATAAACCAGCCCCTGAAAGAGATCATGACACCCATTCACCGGGTTCCGAAAGATATGCCGGTGTACCAACTCATGGATCAGTTTATCAGGCGCAAGGAACACCTCTTTCTGGTGCATGATTCCTATCTTCAGTATTCCGGCATAGTGACCCTGGAAGATGCGCTGGAAGCGTTGCTGGGACGGGAAATTGTCGATGAAGCCGACAAGGTGGCAGACATGCAGCAGTATGCGCTGGAAAAAGCCGCAATCTGGAAGCAGCAGCTGAAGAAACGGCAGGCGGAAACCGGTGGGCAGAGACCGGCTGACCGGGATGATGAGCAGCCTCCCCGCTCGGACGAAATCCGTAAGAAACCATGATGGAGAGAGGTGCCAAAGAGCCAAAGGGGTCAGGCTTGACAAACGGGTAAAACGATTTAACAGCCAGGCATGCCGAGAAAACCTCGCATACATTTCCCAGGCGCCACCTACCACGTCATGCTACGTGGCAATGCCGGGCAGGACATTTTCTTTGATGCGTCCGATCGCTCTCGCTTCTGTCTTCTGCTCCAGCAAGGCACCGAACGGTTCGGTGTTCGGATTCACGCCTTTTGTCTGATGTCCAATCATTTGCATCTCGCCTTGCAGGTAGGTGAGGTGCCTCTGTCCCGCTTTATGCAGAACATCAGCTTCCGCTATACCCAGTACCTCAACCGCAAACGCAAGACGACCGGACATCTTTTTCAGGGGCGTTACAAGGCATTGCTGGTTGATGCCGACAGCTACCTGCTTGAGCTGGTGCGCTATATTCACCTCAATCCGGTCCGGGCCGGCATGGCAAATTACCCTGACGAATGGTCGTGGTCCAGCCACGGTGCCTATCTCGGCCGGCAGACGTTCCCCTGGTTGACCACGGAATGGATATTGGGGCAGTTGGCAACGGAAGAGGACAAAGCAATCGAACGGTATCGGCAATTCGTTAGCGATGGCCTTCACGAAGGACATCGGAAGGAATTCCATCGGGGCTCCTTTGAGGGTCGGGTTCTGGGCGACGATACTTTTATCGAAAGGGCAATGGCACGTTCCGAGCAGACAATGCTTCGTAAATTGTCTGTCGAGGAGGTCATGAGCACAGTGGCTTCCGCCTATGACCTGAACCCGGAGGAGTTGGCAGATCGCAGTCGGAATCGAAAGCTTGCCGAAGCTCGGGCCATGGTGGCGTTGCTGGTGCGTGAATCTGAAGGGATGACTCTGACAAGTCTGGCAGACTGTCTGGGACATGAGCTGGCGGGGCTGAGTCAGGCGGCCCGCCGGCTGGAAATCCGGATTGCGACAAATGCCGGTTTGGCGGAGCATTTCGAGAGGGTGAAAGCGCAATTGTCAAATTGTCAATCCTGACCCCTACCTTGACCCTCAACGAAGAAATCTCCATCCGCCTGGTCATTGCCGCCCTGATCATTCTCGGCGGCATCAGTCTGGCGGTCGTCAATCCCGAGAACCTGTTTTCAACACGCTGAACGAAACCGAACCAAAAGGGGGAGAGTAGAGGGCAGGTATCTGGCTGAATTTCTTGACAAGGAGAGGAGAAACCGTTAATCAGAGGGTGTTGCAATGAAGGATTAGGGGAGGGGGCAATTGAAATTCCCGATTTTTACAATCTTCCTTTTCGTACCCATCTTCCTGTTGGGCACTCTTTTCCCGGCCTTCGCGTCTGACAGTGTAGAGCGCCAGGCCATACAATCCGCAACGACCTTTCTACATCTCGTCGACAATGGGGACTGCGCCGATAGCTGGTCAGTGGCCGCCACCATTTTCCAGAAGGGGATTAGTCGAGAAGACTGGATTCAACGGGTAGCTGTAGTTCGCAAGTCCCTTGGTCCTCTCCAGGAACGTTCCCAGCTTAACGCAAAATATACGAACAACCTGCCTGGAGCACCAGGCGGGGAGTATGTGGTCATTTTTTTCAAGACAAAATTTCAGAACAAAGAAGAAGCCATTGAGACCGTCACCGTGGTGCTTGAAGGTGATGGGTAGTGGAAAGTTGCGGGGTACTACATCAGGTGAAAAATAGGCATTGTGTCCCCGGAATTTTCAAGACCTTGCTGGACAATGCTCAGCCTGTGCCAAAAAGAGGCGCCGCTTTTTTCCGACGTTAGGTGCCAATGGCAAAAGAAGGAGATCACGTTATGATTAGCCGTATGTGGCTTTTTGGCCTTCTCCTTGCAGTTCCACTGATTGGTTTTTTAGTCGCAGAGGGGATTCAGGAACACTTCAACGCAGAGCTTCGTTCAGCTTTCCTAAAGCAGTTGCCAGGTGCAGACCCGGTTATAGTTGCAAACCTCACCCTTGACCGCCTCTGTGAAGATAACCCCTCAGAATTTCGTGATATATGTAGTACGAACGACAACCTGAATCTCATGAGTGGAGCTGCGGTGAGCGCAGGGCTCGTAGGGCTTCTGCTTCTCCTTGTCATTCGAGTCGCGGGCTCTCTTGCTCGAGGCAATCGCCGCCTCCTACTGTGGTTGTTCAAGCCCGGTCTATACCTGACAGGCCTCGTTCTCGTCGGCCTTGTAGTTGTACATGCAGGAGTTGCCATGGGGGCGATCTACTACGGCGAATCCACTCTCATCGGGCGGATCCATGTTGGAATCATAGGCGCAATTGCGCTTGGTGCTCTCGTTGGAGTCATTGCGATCGCACGTAACGCCTTCTCGCTCGTTCGCAAGGCGCAAACCGTTGTAATCGGCAAGGCACTGTCACAAAATGAAGCACCGAGTCTTTGGAGATGCGTCGAAGGGATCGCTGATCGATTGAACGCCCTTCATCCAGATAACATCGTCTTGGGGCTCGACCCTAACTTTTTCGTAACGGAAGCGGAAGTGGCATGCCTTAGCGGTAGTTATACTGGCCGGACTCTTTACTGCTCCCTTCCCCTCATGCGCATTCTCAACCTGAAGGAATTTGAGGCGATAGTTGGTCATGAGCTCGGCCATTATAAGGGGCTTGACACCAAATTCAGTCAGAGGTTCTTTCCAATCTACCGAGGCACTACGAACGCAATCGTAGAACTCCAAGAGACTGGCGGAGACGGAACGAAGGCTATTGCACTCCTTCCGGCAATTGCTGTGTTCAGCTACTTCCTTGAATCATTCTCTGTTGCCGAGAGTCGAATTAGTCGCGACCGAGAACTAGCCGCCGACAAGGAGGGTGCCACAGCAAGTGATGGGCGCTCACTTGCCTCTGCCCTCGTAAAGGTCCATGCCTTCTCTGGTTTCTGGGAAGGTCTTCAATACGCAGCCGTAGAGGCTCTCAAACAGGGTAAGGCATTCATCAACGCAAGCAAGGCATACGCTGAGGTAATTGCAGGGCACGCCAAGGCTGATGCCTTGAAAGGCCTTGCCGATACGCACCTCAGTCACCCAACGGACTCACATCCTTCCTTGGCAAGCCGCTTAGGGTCGCTTGGCATCTCGATGGACGACGTGGAAACCGATGCTCTGAACGTAAGTCCAACGTTGGCAGCTATCGAGCTGGTGATGCAGTCGGAGCGGTTAGAGGAAGAGATCAGCGATGCATACCAGGTATTCTTGGCTAGACAACTTGGTATTAATCTTGATTCCACAGCTCACAGCGACGAGCAAGGTGGCAACTAACAAAGACATGGAGATGGATTGAGAAAATCTGGCGTTTTCCTCAACCACTCATACCCAACGGTAGGGCTAAAAAGGAAAAAGTAATGGCGACCTATAAGGAAATACAAGATGATGTTAAGAGAAGGTATGGCCTGACCGTAAAGACGTGTTGGATTGCTCATGTTAAAGAAATCAATGGATTAAGCCCACGAATAGCACCAAATCGGAAATCTCCACACATACGAAAAAACCCGTGTCCTGAGAACATTATATCTTTTATTGAAGATTCTATGCGGCTACTTGGGATGATCAAATGAATGATACTAAGCCCATCTTGAAACCCTTAGTATTTGATTGTTTGAAGTGGGCTGAGCTTATGCTTCGCGCCTTAAAGGAGGTTTGCTGATGCTAAAATATTCTCAAGTTAACACCATTTTCAATATAACGACACACGAAATTCGTAAGGTCTTTACACTTGTTTTAAGCACTATTTTTCTGGCAGCCATACCCTCTATAGTTTTAGCGCAGACAGCTCAGGAAATAGCAAGGAAGGCCTTCAGCTCAACCGTGCTCCTCGTGATGGAAGACTCTAACGGTCAGCCCCTCTCCCTAGGCAGTGGCTTTTTCGTTCGTAAAGGCGAGATTGCAAGCAACCTTCATGTTGTCGAAGGTGCCGCAAGAGGATACGCAAAGATAATCGGTCAGAAAACAAAATACGACATCGAGGGCATTACTGCTGTAGACCCTGAACGGGACCTTGTGGTTCTCAAAATCTCTGGTGCTCGTGCAGGAGTAGTTACCCTTGGCAATAGTGAATCTGTTCAGGTTGGAGAAATCGTCTATGCCGTTGGAAACCCTCAGGGATTGGAAGGCACATTCTCACAGGGCATCGTCAGTAGTATCCGAGAAATTGGAGCTGACAAGCTTCTGCAGATTACAGCCCCTATCTCTCCAGGTAGCAGTGGTGGTCCGGTGCTGAACGGTAAAGGCGAGGTAATCGGGGTTTCAGTAGCAACTTTCAAAGGTGGACAGAACCTGAACTTCGCAATCCCATCGAACTATTTGAAGTCATTGCTTGAAAAGGTAGGCCCGGCAAAGCCACTAGGACAAGCAAAACCGACAAAGCCTCAGAGATCAATATTGTCAAATTTGGGCGGTCGTGGCTCAGAGGGGGTGATTGGTGGCCAGTTGACCTGGACATATGAAACATTACAGTCCGGTGAGTATGCCATTTCACTCCGAAACAAACTCCGCGATAACGTTAGAAACATATACTGCCTTGTGATTTTCTATGATTCGCAAGGCTATCCGATAGATGTGGATGTTGTGCACCATCGTGGCGTTATTCCAGCGGGACTAGCCAAACGCGTAACGAGTCGCGTCGATGGCAGTGTCCAAAAGCTTACTACACCGGTAGGGTCTATGAGTCCAAGAACTAAAATCGAGTTTCGAATTCTGGATTTCGAGATCGTGAATTGAAAATGAAATCGCCTAACCACTTATCAGGCAAATGCACTCGGACTGTACAGAGATAGTTATCACCTGACATTTTTGCTCCTAACTAGCTGACGGCTCCTCCACCACGGATGAGCCGTCTTTTTTCACTCTTCTTTCGGTATCTTGAACACCTCCAGCACCCCGTTGAAGCATTTCAACTGTCCGGGATCGATCTTGGCGGTATCGCCGATGACGCCGATGATGATGTGGTTGGCGCCGGTTGACTGGTGAAAGTCGTAGTCCTGGTCGACGAGAAACTGCTTCACCTGCCGGATCTGCTCTTCGGTGACCTTTTTCTTCATCACGATCAGCATGGTTTTAGTCTCCTTTGGCGCGGGCCCGCTCCAGGCTGCGGGATTCGTCGATCACGCGCTCGAACAGGCGGACGATCGCCTCGTTCGACAGGGGGCCGGGATTGTCCTGCTGTACCCGTTCAAGGATGCGCTTTTCCCGGTCCGGGTCGTAGATCGGCAGCCCGCGCTCCTTCTTCAGGGCGCCGATGTCGAGGGCCAGCTGGGCCCGCCGGTTGAAAATGCGCAGCAGCTCGCTGTCGAGCCGGTCGATCTCCTCGCGAATCTGGTCGAAATCCAAAACGAAAACTCCTGTATCAATCATCCCTGCGGACCAGGGTGTCCCTGTTCCACGCTTCACTGGTTTGCGGATAGTCGATGGTGTAGTGCAGCCCCCGGCTCTCCTTGCGCGCGAGGGCGCAGCGGATGATCAGCTCTGCCACGGTGGTGATGTTGCGCAGCTCGACCAGGTCGGACGTAAGGTGGAAATCCCAGTAGTATTCGTTGATTTCCTCCTGGATCATCCGGATTCTGCGCTCGGCGCGCAACAGCCGCTTGGTCGAGCGGACGATGCCGACGTAGTTCCACATGCAGCGGCGCACTTCGTCCCAGTTGTGGGCGACCACCACTTCCTCATCGCTGTCAGTGGCGTTGCCGCTGTCCCAGGCCGGGACGGAGAGCGGCAGGCTGGCCTCGTGCTCCAGCCTCTCCAGCGAGCGGGCCGCCGCCCGGTCGGCGAAGACGACCGCCTCGAGCAGGCTGTTGCTCGCCAGCCGGTTGGCGCCGTGCAGGCCGGTGCAGGCCGTTTCCCCGATGGCAAAGAGGTTGGGGATGTCGGTTTCGCCGTGCGCGTCGACCCGGACACCGCCGCACAGGTAGTGGGCGGCGGGAACCACCGGGATCGGCTCTTTTGTCATGTCGATGCCGTAGCGCAGACAGTTGCGGTAGATGTTCGGAAAACGGTCCTTCAGATAGTCGGCGCTTTTGTGAGTGATGTCGAGAAAGACGCAGTCATCGCCGTGGATCTTCATCTCGTTGTCGATGGCGCGGGCGACGATGTCGCGCGGCGCCAGATCCTTCAGGGAATGGTAGCTTTCCATGAAGGCGGTGCCGTCGGCCCGGCGCAGGATGGCGCCTTCGCCCCGCACCGCCTCGGAGATGAGAAAGGACTTGGCGTGCGGGTGGAAGAGGGTGGTGGGGTGGAACTGCATGAATTCCATGTTGGCCACCGTCGCTCCCGCCCGGTAGGCCATGGCGACGCCGTCGCCGGTGGCGATGTCGGGGTTGCAGGTGTAGAGGTAGACCTTGCCGGCGCCGCCGGTGGCCAGGGTGGTGATCGGCGCACCGAAGGTGATGATCTCGTTGCTGGCCTGGTCGAGCACGTAGGCGCCGAGGCAGCGGTCACCCTCGCCGCCGGCACCGATCTTGCGGGCGGTGATCAGGTCGATGGCGATATGGTTTTCGTAGACGGTGATGTTCGGGTGCCGGCTGATCGCCTCGACCAGGGCCCGCTCGATCTCCTGGCCCGTCATGTCCTTGAAGTGGAGAATGCGCCGCTGGCTGTGGCCGCCCTCGCGCGTCAGGTCGAAGGTGTTGTCGTCGCGGCGGGTGAACTGCACCCCCCAGCGCACCAGGTCGCGGATCGCCTCCGGACCGCTTTCGACGACCATACGCACGATGTCGGGCCGGGACAACCAGGCGCCGGCGACCATGGTATCTTCGACGTGCTGGTCGAAGCTGTCGGCGGACGAGCTGACGGCGGCGATGCCTCCCTGCGCCAGGTTGGTGGCGCTGTCGTCGCTCTTGCTCTTGGTAACGATGCAGACGGTGCCGTGATCCGCCACCTTGAGGGCGTAGGAGAGGCCGGCGATGCCGCTGCCGATAACCAGAAAATCGGATGTTATTTTCATAAACGCACTACCGGGCGGGCGGAGAGTGCCGCACATGCCGTCCGCCATGACGGGTTGGGAATCGGGCTCCAGGTTGACACGATTCTCCATTATCCGCATCCGCTTCCCATCGTGTCAACCAAATTCAATGGGCATAGTCTGTTGAATTTTCAGGCCTTTTGGGGTATACAGGCCCTCTGTATGAAAGAGATCGTCCGCAAATGCCTGCCGCCGGCATGCCTGGTCCTGGGCCTGGCTCTGGCGGTTGCCCGGCCGGCGCCGGCCGAAATCTACCGTCAGGTCAGACCCGACGGCTCCGTCGTCTTTACCGACACCCCGCTCGAGGGCGACTGGCAGCTCTATTTCAGCCGCGAAAACAGCATCTATGACATCATCGACTATTTCGCCCGGCTCTACGGCCTGGACGAGGCCCTGATTCGTGCGGTGATCAAGGTCGAGAGCGATTTCGAACCGGAAGCGGTCAGCCGCAAGGGGGCCATGGGCATGATGCAGCTGATTCCCGGAACTGCGGCCGAATTGGATGTTGTCAATCCGCTCGATGTCGTCGATAATATCCGTGGCGGAAGCCGTTACCTGCGGCGGATGCTCGACATGTTCGACAACGATCTCGACCTGGCCCTGGCCGCCTACAACGCCGGTCCGTCGGCGGTGCGCAGATACGGCGGCATCCCCCCGTATCCGGAAACGCAACGCTACGTCCGCAAGGTCAGGCATTACTTCGAAATCTTTCGCCAGCAGACAGAGCCGACATTGTGAATATCAGAACCGGAATCTTCAATCTGCCCAACCTGTTGACCATGGGGCGCATCCTCGCCGTTCCCCTGGTCGCCTGGCTGCTGACCTACGACAGCCGCGCTGCCGGCATGTGGGCGGCCAGCGTCTTCGGCCTGGCCGCCATAACCGACGCCTTCGACGGCTGGCTGGCACGCAAGTGGCAGGTCGTCAGCGTGTTCGGCAAGTTTCTCGACCCGCTGGCCGACAAGCTGCTGGTGATGGCGGTGATGATCATGCTCATCCCCCTGGGAAGGGTGCCCGCCTGGATGGTGCTGGTCATCCTGTCGCGCGAGATCATCATCACCGGCCTGCGCTCAATCGCGTCCTCAGAGGGTGTGGTCATCGACGCCAGCCCCCTGGGCAAGTACAAGACCATCTTCCAGATGAGCGCCCTGCCGGGGCTGATGCTGCACTACGACTTCTACTGGTTCTTCGGACTGCCGATAGAGCTCTTTCATGTCGACATGCACAAGGTCGGCATGTTTTTCTTCGTCATCGCCCTGGTGCTGACCGTCGTTTCCGGTCTCGACTACCTGGTGCGGTTTTTCAGCGTGATTTCAAGAAAATAGCCGATTTTTCAGGACTTTCGGCGCCAGCCGAAAAAAGTGATTTTTTTGTTTGACTTGCCAGTTTCGTTTTGCTATAAATTGCCCCGCCTCGCAAGGGCAACACCGACAAGCGGGAATAACTCAGTGGTAGAGTGCGACCTTGCCAAGGTCGAAGTCGCGGGTTCGAATCCCGTTTCCCGCTCCAGAGAATCAACCCCAGGGCGACACGCCCTGGGGTTTTTTCGTTGGCAGGCTGACGCAAAACCGTTGCGGTCGGCGTGCCTGCCGTCATGACGTTTCTCAACACCCTGGCAGAGGATCCGCCATGCGTTTCTTCGTTCCGGTACCGCAAGGACTGGAAGAACTTCTGCAGGCCGAGCTGGCCGAACTCGGCGGCCGCGAGCTGCGCCTGACCCAGGGCGGCGTCGGCGGTGTCGGCGAACTGGACACTCTCTACCGCCTCTGTCTCTGGTCGCGTCTGGGCAGCCGGGTGCTGCTCGAGCTGGCGACCTGGCAGGTCGCCGGTTACGACGATCTCTACCGCGCCGCCCGCAGCTTTGCCTGGCGGGAGCATGTCGTTGACGGTGGTAGCTTCGCCCTGTCGGCCACCAGCCGCCGCTCGCCGCTCGACCATTCCGGCTTCGCCGTTCTCAGGGTCAAGGACGCCCTGGTCGACTCCCTGCGCGCGCAGACCGGTCGCCGGCCGGATGTCGACACCGAAAACCCGGACGTGCGCTTTCACCTCTTTCTGGCCGGGAACGAGGCGCGCCTCTATCTCGACTTTTCGGGTCCGGGCCTGCACCGGCGGGGCACCCGTACCGGGGCGGGGCAGGCGCCGCTGAAAGAGAACCTGGCCGCCGCCCTGCTGATCAGGGCCGGCTGGCCCGAGCTGGCGAAGAGCGGCGCTGCGCTGCTCGATCCGATGTGCGGCTCCGGCACCTTTCTGCTCGAAGGGGCGATGATCGCAGGCCGCATCGCCCCGGGACTGCGCCGGGAGCGGTTCGGATTCGAGGCCTGGCCCGGCCACCGGCCGCATCTCTGGCGCGAGCTCAGGGACGAAGCCGCGGCCATCGCCGACGAGCACCGCCCGCTTGTGCCCCGGATTCTCGGCTTCGACGCCGACGGCGACATGATCGCCATCGCGCGGCGCAATCTGGCCGCCGCCGGCCTGGCCGACCAGGTCGTCGTGCGCGCGCGGCGGATCGAGGAGCTGGCCGCCGCCGAACTGCCGGACGGTCCGGGACTGCTGGTGGTCAATCCGCCCTACGGCGAGCGTCTCGGCGACCGGCTGGCCCTCAGGAACCTCTATGCCGGCATCGGCGAACTCTTCGCCGCGCTTTCCGGCTGGCGGGCCGGCCTGCTGACCGGCGACCCCGACCTGGCGCGGGCCACCGGATGGGCGGCGAAGCGCTCCAGCCGGGTCAAAAACGGTCCCCTCGACTGCCGCTTCTATCTCTTCGACCTGAGCCCGAAACATCGCCGGCAACGGGCCGAAAGTCCCTGGCAGGAGCGCGCCCGCCGGGACGGCGAGATGTTCCGCAACCGGCTGCGCAAGAATCTGCGCCGCCTGCAGCGCTGGGCGAACGAAGAGCAAATCGCCTGTTTTCGCATCTACGACCGGGATATCCCCGAGTTCGGCCTGGCGGTCGATCTCTACGGCGACCGGCTTCACGTCCAGGAATTTCTGCCTCCGGCGCATGTCGACGAGCGCCTGGCCCGGGCCCGGCTGGAGGTCGCGGTCGGCATTCTGCTGGAGGAATGCGGCCTGCCCGCCGATCGCCTCTACTGCAAGGAGCGGCGCCGGCAGAAGGGAAGGGAACAGTACCGGCCGCTGGCGCGCAAGGGAGAGCTGTTCGAGGTCGAGGAGGACGGACTGCGTCTGCTGGTCAACCTGCAGGACTACCTCGACACCGGGCTCTTTCTCGACCATCGGCCGGCCCGTCGCCTGATCCGTGAACTGGCCGCCGGCCGGCGCTTTCTCAACCTCTTCTGCTACACGGCCAGCGCCACGGTGCACGCCGCCGCCGGCGGCGCGAAAACGACGACCAGCGTCGACCTGTCGCGCACCTATCTCGACTGGGCCGAAAGGAATCTGCGCCTGAACGGCTTTCACGGCCGTCGCCACCGGCTGGTGCGCGCCCACTGTTTCGAGTGGCTGCGGCGGGAGCGGGCCGAATACGACCTGATCTTCTGCGATCCGCCGACCTTCTCCAATTCGAAGAGCTTTGCCGGCACCTTCGACGTGCAGCGCGACCAGGTGAAGCTGCTCGAGCTGGCCATGCGCCGACTGGCGCCGGGAGGCCTGCTGATCTTTTCCACCAACAGGCGCGGGTTCAGGCTCGATCCCGAAGTCGAACGGCGCTGGTCGGTGGAGGACTGGACCGAACCCTCCCTGCCGCCCGACTTCGGCCGCCGGCCGCCCATCCACCGCTGCTGGCTGATCCGGCACGCGGCGGACCTTGACCCTCGTCAAGGACAGGGCGGCGCCAATGCGCAGAATGGGGGAGAAAGGATACGATCATGAACCGAGTCCTCATCCTGCTGCTGCTTGTCGTTTTTGGCGTCGGCAACGCCTGGGCGATGCCGGCCATCGAATGCCACTGCTTTCGCGACCGCGAATTCGACCCCGCGCGCCCGGCTGCCACCGACGACTATATCCTGGCCACCTGCCAGAACAGCCTGCTGGCCCACCTGTTCGCCAAGAACAAGAAGGAGATCGTTCGCGCCCGCATGTCCGGCGTCGCCTCGCGCGATCTCTGGCTGGCTTTCTACCTGGAGCGAAAGACCGGGCAGGGTGCCGGCTCCTGGCTCGAAAGAAAGGGCGGCGGCACGAGCTGGATCGCGCTGGCGCCGAAGCGAATCCTGCAGGAGCTGTCGCCGGCGAAAAGGGATGACGACGCCCTGGCAGCGGCCGTCATCGACCGGATGCTGGCCGAAGGGCTCGGCGTCGACGCCGGGGCGCTGCATACCCTGCGGCAGCGGGGGACGGACGACCGGCAGCTGATCGCCGGCTGCGTTCTCGGCCGTCTGCTCGGGCGCAGCCCGGTCGACCTTGTCCGAAAGGTGGAAGACGGCAAGACGACCTGGGGCCTGCTGGTGGCCGAGGCGCGCCTGCGGCCGACCGAACTGAACGGCGCCATCGGCCGGCTGGTCGCCCGAAGTGGCGGGCGATAGAAGACATAAGACGAAGGAAGGTCCATGCCCGACATCAGCGAAGTCAAGGCCTATCTGTCCCGATTCGGACTGCAGGTGGTGGAATACGAGCAACCGACACCGACGGCCGAAACCGCCGCCAGGGTGGTCGGCTGTTCGGTCGGAGAGATCGCCAAGACCATCCTGCTGACCGTCGGTCGGCGCACGGTCGCGGTGCTGGCCGCCGGCGATACGCGCGTCAACTCCGCCTGCATCAAGAAAGCCAGCGGCTTCAGCGGCAAGGTTCGCCTGCTGCCGCCGGAAAAGGTGGTCGAGACGGTCGGTTATCCGCCGGGAGGGGTCTGTCCCTTCCTGCTGCCGCCAGAGATTCCCCTCTATCTCGATTTGAGCCTGCAGCGCTTCGTCACCGTCTATCCTGCTGCCGGCACCACCCGTTCGGCCGTCGCCGTCGCCGTCGAGAAGCTGCCCGAAATCACCGGCGGCACCTGGGCCGAGGTCACCCGGCAGGAAGAAGGCCAGTGAGCCGCGTCGTGGACAAGGCTCTGTTCGGCGCCGGCCGCCGGTGACCAGAATCCTCCCGGCGGCAACGTTCTGGCCGGCCGAGCCGGAACATCAGGGCCGGCTGCTCTAGCCCATCCCCTGGCGACAGACCCGATTGCGACCGCCCTGCTTGGCCCGGTAGAGGGCCTGATCGGCGCGCTTGACCACCTCGTCCGGGCTTTCCCCCTTGCCGCGTTCGGCCACGCCGATGCTGACGGTGACGCTCAGCCGTTTCTGCTCCATGCGCTTCCCGGGTTTCCGCGGTTTCCTGCGCGGCCGCTGCAGGCGGCGGCGCAGGACGAAGCCGGCCTGTTCGACCTCGATTCGAACCTGTTCCACGAAGGGCATGGCCGCATCGACGCTCTTGCCGGCAAACAGCAGGGTGAACTCCTCGCCGCCGTAACGGTATGCCTTGCCGCCGCCGTCGACCCGGGCCAGGCGGGAACCCACCATCTTCAGCACCTGGTCGCCGACGTCGTGTCCGTAGCGGTCGTTGAATCCCTTGAAATGGTCGATGTCGACCATGGCGACCGTGTAGCGGCCCGCCAGGCGGTTCAGTGCCTCGTTCAGGGCCCGGCGTCCCGGCAGACCGGTCAGCTCGTCGTGAAAGGCCAGTCCGTGGGTCATTTCGATGATCGCCAGGCAGGGCGCGAGTCCGGCCAGACCCAGCCAGGTACCCATGTCGAGAGGGCCGGTCCAGTAGAGTCCGACGGTACCCGTCAGTGCCGTCCAGAACAGGGCCGCTTCGATGGGGCCCGGACAGCGCCAAAGCCAGAAAAGGGCGGCAACCATCAGCAACAGCCAGCCAAGCAGGATGGGCTGGGCCGGAAGCGGACCAAGTCCGGCTGGCAGCTGAACCCATTCGGTCTGCAACAGGGCGAGGATCTTCTCCGGCTGCCGCCACAGGCAAAAGAGGGCCCCGGCCCACAGAAGGGAGAAGAGGCCAGCGCGTAACAGACCCGAAAGGCTGAAAAAACCCCGTTCGGGCAACAGCAGCAACAGGACCATCCCGGCCGGCAACAGCAGGGACAGGAGCGGGCGCAGCTGTTCGGGTGCAAGACCCGCCGGAGGGAATGTCAGGACCAGCCCGGTCGCCGCCAGCAGCAGAAGCGCCAGGGCCGGCCGGCCGCGGTTGAACCGCCAGGCGGGAAAGAAACCGCCCGCCAGGACCAGTGGCGGCAGCAGCGGCAGATAGGGAGCGGCCAGGACACGGGCTGCCGGCCAGAAGAGCAGGGCCAGCAGCAGAACGAGAGGAAGAATGACGGGAAGCAGGGTGCCCAGCATGACAACCTTGATTCAGCGCACCCGGCTGCACGGCAGATCGAGGTGCAGAATCTGTCCTCTCTTGCTGACAAATATCTCGGAATCGTCGAGCCGGGGCGTGTACTGTTCGCCGCTGCAGCTCAGTTCGAACGTCTCCTGGTAGGGCAGGCCGGGTATGAAGGCGGGGACGCTGTAGTCGATGCCGTCGAGGCTGCAGGTGATCTTGTCGGTCAGTTCATCCTCGTCGGGATCGTGACGGCCGTTGCCGTTGCGGTCGAAAAAGGCATCGATGATCAAAATGCCTCTTTCGGTGGCCAGAGGTGGCGGCGAGCCGAAGGTGAGGTCGAGAATGCTCTCCTCCGGTTCCCTCGCCGGCAGCTGCTTGCGCATGTTGACGCTCGCTTCCGTGGTCCCTTCGGCGTGGAGCGCGCCGACGGACAGCATGACGAGCAGGCATGGAAAAAGGATGTGCCGGCCGAACAGCCGGCGCATCCTTTGCTGACAACTACGTGCTGACATGGAACGCTGCGCGACTGGCCTAGACCGGTTTTTTCTTGATGTCGAGCATTTCGATCTCGAAGGTCAGATCCTTGCCGGCCAGGGGATGGTTGGCGTTGAGGGTGACGGTCTCGTCGGTCAGGGCGTCGATCATGAAATACATCACCTGACCGTCTTGGCGCGTGACCTGCAGCTGGCCGCCTTCGACCAGTTCGATGTCGTCCGGCAGCATGCTGCGCTCGACGGTTTCGATCAGTTTTTCGTGGACGGGACCATAGGCTTCGTCGCAGGGGATGGTCACGGTCTTTTTCTCGCCCGCAACCATACCGAGGGCGGCGCGGTCGAAGCCGACAATGACCTCCTTACGGCCGACGATGAATTTCAGGGGGTCGCGTCCTTCGGACGAATCGAAAACGGTGCCGTCGGCCAATCTGCCGACATAGTTGACGGTGACCGTATCTCCGGCCTCGGCTTTGAACATGGTGGCTCCTTTCAACGGGTTGCGGTTTCGGGATTCTCATCCCGCAGGCTATCCTTTCTGCAGTCGATCTGTCAACTTCGCCGTCCGGCGGCGTTGAGTCGCCGGAGAAATGCTGATAAAGTGACAACCTGCCGAAAACCAGCCTGTTCGAAAAGATTCGGTTCCCTGGCAGCCGGGCCTTTTCGGCAGCCTGCTTGACATGCCAACCATCTGTCGGGGATCCGGTCGCGACACAATCATGTACAGGGAACATTTCGGATTCAGGGAACAGCCGTTTTCCATCGCTCCGGATCCCCAGTATCTCTACCTGTCGAGGCAGCACCGGGAAGCGCTGGCGCACCTGATCTATGGCGTGCGCACCGGGGGCTTCGTGCTGCTGACCGGCGAGGTCGGCACCGGCAAGACCACCCTGTGCCGCTGTCTGCTGGAGCAGCTTCCGGCCCAAGTG
This sequence comes from Geothermobacter ehrlichii, assembly GCF_008124615.1. NCBI lineage: Bacteria > Pseudomonadati > Thermodesulfobacteriota > Desulfuromonadia > Desulfuromonadales > Geothermobacteraceae > Geothermobacter > Geothermobacter ehrlichii. The sequence goes on along the minus strand of NZ_VNIB01000001.1, from coordinate 520,109 downwards.
CTGGTGGCCTACATCGTCAACACCGGGCTGTCGGAACGGGAACTGCTCGAAACCATCTGCGACGAATTTCGCATCGTCCGCCCACGGCAAAACGTCAACAACAAGGTGCTGATCGACGCCATCAACACTTTTCTGCTCAAGGCCCATGCCGCCGGCAAGAGCCCGGTCCTCATCATCGACGAGGCGCAAAACCTCGCGCCAAGCGTTCTCGAGCAGGTCAGGCTGCTCACCAACCTCGAAACCAGTCGACGCAAGCTGCTGCAGATCATTCTCATCGGCCAGCCGGAACTGAAGAGCCTGCTGGAAACCCGGCAGATGAGGCAACTCTCCCAGCGCATCACGGCGCGTTTCCACCTCGAGGCGCTGTCCGGTTCCGAAATCGCGGCCTACGTAAACCATCGCCTGCACAAGGCGGGCGTCACCCGTCCGATCTTCGGCAGGGAAGCCCTGCGCCTGCTCGGTCGGCTGAGCGGCGGCATACCTCGCCTGATCAACGTCATCTGCGACCGGGCACTGCTTGGCGCCTACTGCGAGGAAAAACACACTGTGTCGCGAAGAATCCTGCGCAAGGCCGCGGCCGAGGTGTTCGGCCGGCCCGTCGGCATCCTGAGTCGCTGGTGGCCTGTTCTGTTTTTTGCGGCATGCCTGCTGTTTGCGGTCCTTTACGGCTCCGGACTGTTCGCGCGGCTGCCTTTCACCGGATTCTTCGCAGCCGGTCCGTCCCTGTCGACACGAAGCTGAGCGACCATGAGCTACATTCTGGACAGCCTGAGAAAAGCCGAGCGAAAACGGCGCGCCGCGCAGGAAGGCGTCGATCTGCCGATGCCGGAACTGGATACAGCGGAAAGGAAGCGCTCCTGGTGGCCCGAAGTGCTGGCCGCAGCCCTGCTGCTCAACACGGTCCTCTTTCTTGTGTGGGCGCCCTGGAAACACCCGGCGCCGCCCCGCTCCGAAGCGACTGCCGGCAAGACCCTGTCGGCAAGAGAGGCGGAGGCGATCGCCCGTACTGCCAGCCGGAAAACCGTGTCGCCTGTCGCGCAGCGGTCCGAACCCCGAGAAACGTCTTCTCCGGTCACCGCGCCATCATCTGCGCAGCCACCGGTTGCCGCGCCATCTGCAGCGAAACTTTCAGCCGGGAAGGAGGCGGGCGAGGCAAGGCGACCGCCAGCGACGCAGCAGAAGATTCTCAGCCTCGAGGCCCTGCCGCCATCGATCAGCCGCAGCCTGCCCCCTCTGCAGCTGAGCATGCACTTCTACGCCGCCGATCCCGCCCGGCGCATTGTTCGCCTGGACGGAAAGCTGCTGCGCCAGGGAGACCGGCCGGCGCCGGGTCTGACGATCCGGGAGATCACCCGCTTCGGGGTGGTGCTGGAAAAGGACGGTTATCTGTTCGAGATTCCCCGACCGTAACAGGAAGGCTTCAGCTTTGCGCGCCAATCGCCGCCAGCAGCCAGGGAAGGGTGGGGCTGTGTTGCAGGTGGTTCGCCAGCTCTTCCACCTGTTGCATGGGTTCGCCGAAAACCTCGGGCAGGGAGGCCAGCAGGTCGGCCGAGGCCAGGGAGGCGATGGCGTGCGGCGCGTTTCGTTGCGCCTCGTCGGGATGTTCGGGCAACCTGTTGAGGATGATTCCCGCCACCGGCAGTTCCATCTGCCGGGCGGCGAACGTGGTCAGCAGGGTGTGGTTGATGGTGCCCAGATCATGCCGGGCCACGATCAGCAGCGGCAAACCGAGCTGCCTGGCCAGGTCGGCCATCAGAAACCCTCCTGTCAGCGGCGCCATCAGTCCGCCGGCACCTTCGACGATGAGAAAGTCGCAGCTCCCGGCCAGCTGCGCCGCCGCCCGTTCGATGACGGCGAGATCGAGGCGCACGCCCTCGGCCCGGGCGGCCTGGTCGGGCGCCAGTGGCTTGCGCAGCCGGTAGGGGGCCACGATCTCGGCCGGCGCGTCGCAGCCGGCGGCCTGGCCGAGAAGCCGGGCGTCCGGTCCCGGCAGGGAAGGATCGGCGACGCCGCTTTCCACCGGCTTGCACACGCCGACCTTCAGGCCGCGTTGCGCCAGCAGCCGGGCCAGGGCGGCGCCGACCAGGGTCTTGCCCACTCCGGTGTCGGTGCCGGTGACGAACAGACCGCGTGGGCGATCAGCAGCAGCCATCGACCTCGACCTCGGCGTCACGGAAAAGCTGCAGGTCGGTTTCGCGATCGCGGCCGGACGTGGTCAGGTAGTTGCCGACCATGGTGCCGCTGGCGCCGGCGGCGAACATCCAGGACTGGAACTCGCGCAGGTTGGGCTCACGACCGCCGCAGACCGAAATGCTCTTGTCCGGCAGCAGGTAGCGCAGCAGCACGAGAATGCGCAGGCAGTCGAGCGGCGTCAGATCCGATTTGCCCTCCAGCGGGGTGCCAGAGACCGGGTTGAGAAAGTTGACCGGCACCGAATCGACATCGAGCTCGCGCAGGGTGAAGCCGAGCTCGGCGCGCTGTTCGAGGCTTTCTCCCAACCCGAAGATGCCGCCGCAGCAGACCTTCATTCCCGCCCGTTTGGCCACGCGCACCGTCTTCACGTCCTCCTCGTAGTCGTGGGTGGTGCAGATGCTGGGAAAGTGGCTGCGCGCCGTTTCCAGGTTGTGGTGATAGGTGACGCAGCCGGCGGCGGCCAGTTTTGCGGCCGTACTTTCGTCGAGAATGCCCAGGGATGCCGACGGGTCGATGGCGGTTTCGGAGCGGATGCGGCGAATCGCCTCGAAGATGGTTTCCCATTCCCGCTCGTCGCGGATACGCGTCCCGGAGGTGACAATGCCGTAGCAGTGGGAGCCTTCCTGTTGCGCCTTTACCGCGCCAGCGACGATCTCGTCCACGCTTTTCAGGCCATAGACCGGCGCCTGCGTCTTGTAGTGCGCCGACTGGGCGCAAAAGGCGCAGTTTTCGGGGCAGCGACCCGATTTGGCGTTGATGATGGAACAGAGTTCGGCCCGGTTGCCGAAGGCTCGTTCGCGCAGCCAGTGGGCGCCGGCGATGGCCATGGTCAGCTCGGCTCCCCGGGCCCGAAGCAGCGCCAGGGCCTCGGACTCGGTCAGGGTGTATCCTTCGGCGCAGCGCTGCGCCAGTTCGATGAAATGAACCGCCGGTGTCGTTGTCATTGATAGTGCCCTCCCGGGTCAAAATGGGGTCCAAAATACGGTCATCCCGTCCTTTTGTCAACCAATTGGAGACATATGGTTGACAAGCGCCTTTTCTGAGCAAATTACCATTTGTGGGTTGTTGTGTCTCAGATAGTATTGACAGAGCGATTTTTAGATGTTAGAACACAATCTCATTTTGTGCAGGGGTTGTGATCATGATCAAGAAGCTCATCGGCAAGAAGCTCAAGGCGACAAGATTGAAAAATGACATGACAATTCAGGAACTTGCCGCCGCGTCCAACGTCTCGTCCAACATGATTTCCCGGATCGAACGTGGGTTGACCATCCCTTCGGTCGAAATTCTCGTCAAGCTGGCAGGGGCCTTCGGCATGAGCATCAACTACTTCGTCGAAGAAGCCGAGACCGGCAGTACCGTCATCCATACCCGTCGGGGCGAGGGCGAACCGATCTTCTTCTTCGAAGACAAGCACCAGATCACCAGCCTGACCCAGGGGCTGCGCGATCCCGGGTTTGCCGTCTTCTACGACACCCTCGAGGCCGGCTGCGACAGCGGCCAGGGCGGCATGGTTCACACCGGCGAAGAGTTCGCCCTGGTGGTCAGGGGACGGATGGAGTTCGTCATCGAGGAAACCAGCTATATCCTCGAGGAGGGCGACTCCATCGTTTTCAAGGCCTCGCTGCCGCATCGCTGGAAGAACCTGCACGACGGCAAGACCCTGGTTCTCTGGGTTGTTTCGCCGGCCCCCGACGTCGCGCAGCCGGCACGCACCGACGAAGCCGTCGGCGCCTGAACTCCATGCTTTTCGAAACCGTTCTGTCATCATGAAAATCAAGAAAATCGTCGGCAAGAAGCTCAAGGCCATCCGCCTGAAGTCGGACATGACCATCCAGGAACTGGCCGAGGCCTCGAAGGTGTCCTCCAACATGATCTCCCGCATCGAGCGGGGACTGACCATCCCCTCGGTCGAGATCCTGATGAAGCTGGCCAAGGTTTTCGACAAGAGCATCAACTATTTCGTCGAGGAGGTGACGACCACCCACGAGATCGTCCATACCCATCCGGGCGAAAGGGACACGACGGTCTACGAGGACGAGCGCAACATGCTGACCGAATCGCTCACCTCCGGCCTGCGCGATCCGCAGTTCACCTCCTTTCTCTGCACCATCCCCAAGGGGGGACGCAGCGGCGAAAGCCAGATGTACCATCCCGGCGACGAACTGATCTATCTGCTCGAAGGTCGGCTGCAGGTCGTCGTCGGCCGGGAAGTCTTTCTGCTTCATCCCGGCGACAGTCTCAGTTTCAAGTCGCATCTGCCGCATCGCTGGATCAACGTCGGCGACGGTGAAGCCAAGGTCATCTGGACCCTGTCTCCGTTTACGACCATCTAGACTCATTCGGGTATTCGCATGTCATTTCTGCGCAGACTGATCGGCGGCAAGGATCCCGCGGCACAGGCACGGCGGGCCTTCGACCAGGGCGAGTATGCCCGCTTCATCACCCTGTGCCGGGAGAACGGTCTGGAGCAGACCGATCCCTTCGACGAACTGCTGCACCAGGCCAGGGAAATCCTGTGCGAGCGCAACCTGGAAGAGGCCAGGCTGCGGCGGTCGCAGGGGGATCTCGCCGCTTTCGAGGAACACCTCGCGCTGGCGAAGGAGTATGGCGCCACCACCGCACAGCTCGACGAGCTGAAATCCGCAATCGACGGCGAAGAGCCGTCGGCGACGACGGAGGCCGCCGTTGCCGGTTGTGCCGGTTGTGGCGCGAGCGGCGACGGCCATACCGCAGAAGCGATCGTGGCGAACGACGGCCTGGCCGAGGACGAGGAGTGGGAGCTGTTTCTTGCCGCCATGCCGGAAGAGATGGAAGCCGCCTATCGCGGCAAGTCGGACATCTTTCGAGCGGCGCTTCTGGCGGCAAACCGCAGCGAGGACGATGCGGCCTGCAGACTGTTCGAGCAATGTCCTGCAGAAGACCGGGACGCCCACTATCTCTATGAGTATGGCGCCGCACTCTGCCGTTGCGACAACCTCGAGGCCGGACTCGACTGTCTGGAACGGAGTGTCGACCTGTTGCCGGAGCTGCGGCACGCCTGGGAGCTGCTCTTCGAACTGTTTTCGCGCGGCGTCGCCATGAACGATTTCGTCCAGCGACTGGAAAGGCTGGCGGACAATTCGCGCATGGCCGGGTTCGCCGCCCAGCTGCTGGCGCGTCTGGCCTGGCAGGAAAAGCGGCCCGACGATGTGCTCAGGTGGGGAGAGCGTGCCCTGCAGGCCGGCGAGGCCCAGGCCGAACTGCTGCAGATGCTGGCGAACCTGCTCGAGGAAAGGGGAGAGGAGAAGCGGGCCGAATCCCTTCTGGCCAAGCTGCCGGTCATCGGCTGCGGCGGCACCGTGCACCCACTTCTGGCCGAATTCTGGCTGCGCCGCGACCGGAACCTCGACCGGGCGCTGGAGAGCTTCAAGGCCGCCGGCCGCCAGGATCCCGGCAACCCGCGCTGGCCGCTGCGCATCGCCGAAGTCTACATCCGGCGGGGCTGGAAAAAGGAAGCCAGGCAGATACTCGCGAGTCTCACTGCCGCCGCCAACCTTTCTCCAGAAATGAAACAGCTCGTATCCTCGCGTCTTGAAGAGTTGTCCTGACCGGGAAAATCACGTCCTTCTGTTGACAGCCGCCCCCCTGTCTGTATATTTCTAACAGTAAATTCAGGGGAATAGCACTCCGCGCACTGTCGGGCGACATCCCGTTGCCCGCCTCGCCAACGGCTCGAGGAGGACCCATGAACAAATCGGAACTGGTGGAAGCCCTGGCCGACGCCAAAAGCCTGACCTACAAGAAGGCTGAAGAGATCGTCAATCTCATCTTCGACTCCATGGCGCAGACCCTGGTCGAGGGTGGCCGGATCGAAATCCGCGGTTTCGGCAGTTTTGTCGTCAAGGATTACAAGGCCTACATGGGGCGCAATCCCAAGACCGGAGAAATCATCCAGGTCAAACCGAAAAAACTGCCGTTCTTCAAGGTTGGCAAGGAATTGCGCGAACGCGTCAACAAAGATCGCTAGCCACCATTGCCGGTCCCGCAGGACGGTTGTGAACGTTGCATGCTCCGGCGTGCGGTTTTCAGCGTCCGGTTAAGTCATATGACCGAAAGGCCGGGGTTCTCCCCGGCCTTTTTCACGTCCGAACGATTCCGGTCGGGATGACCTCCCGGCATCCGTCGTCCGGAAACGATATCTCTTCCGGAAAATCACTGCCGTAAGGTTTCGATTTTCAAGGGAATGTCCGTCTTGTTCCCGTCCTGGACGCTTCGCATCCGTCATGGTTCCGACACCTTCTGCCCGGGGCTGCAAAACCCGTTCTTTTGGCATGTTCCTTGATACCCACCAGAGGTGCAGTTTTGCGTGCGCATGCTGCCGGCCTTCAAGACTTCAATTGATTTCAACCTTTTGGAATGTTAATAATGTGCCGATATTTTGTAGTGACGTTCCTTGCGGAAGGGGACTTATGAAAAAAATCTTCCTTTTTTTTGTTTTCGTTCTGCTTGCCGCCGGGACCGCCCGGGCCGTACCGACCCAGTACGGTGCAACCGGCCTGATTTCGCAGCCGACGGCAGAAACCCTCAACGCCGGCAACATCTGTGTCGGCGTCTGGTGCAATTATTCCTACGTCGACCAGACCGAAAAGGAGGCCCTGATCCTGCCGGTCGGTATCACCATCGGTCTGGGCACCTTCTTCGAAATGTACGGCTCCTATCCCAACCTGCTGTTCAATGACGACGAACTCGAAAGTGGCCGGGGCGCCACCAATCTCGGCGCCAAGATCCGCTTTCTGGGCAAACGGTCCTCCCGCTTCAAGATGGCCCTGGAAGGTCAGGCGCTTCGCACCATATCCGACAACCCCGACATCGACGGCCTGACCGACTACATGGGCCGTGTCATCGCCTCTCTCAAGCTCGATACCATCGGCTTTCACGTCAACGGCGGCTATGTGAGCACCGAAAGTCCAAAGGGGATCAACTACGATGATCAGGTCCTCGGCGGCGGCGGCATCGAATTTTTTCCCACTGGCCGGTTACGGATCATCGCCGAAGGGGAATGGCGTTCGAGCAAGCTGGTCAACGGCGATGACTACACCGAAGTTTCCACCGGCTTCCAGTACTATGTTTCCCCTCATTTCACCTTCAACCTCGCCGGTTCTCTCGGCCTCGAGGACGGCGCGCCCGACTGGCGCGTTCTGGTCGGATTCTCGGGATGCCAGGGGATCGGGACCTATCAGCATCCCATACCCAAGCTGATCGAATCGGCACCGGTGGCGGAAGAGAAGCCTAAACCCAAGAAAAAGGTCGTCAAGATCAAGACCCTTACGCCTCTGACTCCGGTGGTCAAGGTCAAGCCGGCGAAGCTGTCGCCCGTCGCCAAGCTCGAGGTCAAGGTCAAGCCGAAGGGGGAAGAGGTCATCATCGACCCTTCGGAGCGTCTCAAGATCCCCGGCACAAGGGAACTGCAGGCAATCAATGTCACTCCCGTGGCGCCGGTTGTGCCGACAGCGGAGAAGCCGGTCATCGACAAGCCGACCAGGGTCATCGTCTATCGGAAGTTCAAGATGGATGAACTGACCTTCGGCTTCGACCAGTATTCCCTGACCGAAAAGGGCAAGAAGGCCCTGGCCCTCATCGCCGAGGAACTGCGTCGGGACAACAAGTGGTTTGTTCTGCGGTTCGATGGCCACACCGACAGCACCGGGTCAGTCAACTACAATGACCGTCTTTCCCTCAAGCGAGCCATCGCCACCGCCACCGCACTGGTGCTGAACAACGGCTTCGACCCCAACCGCATTTTCGTCAAGGGATTCGGCGAGTCGAAACCTGTTGCCAGCAATGACACGCCGGAAGGCCGAAGCGCCAACCGTCGAGTCGAAATTCTCGTACTGGTCAAGAAGGAAGAATGATTTTGCAAAGGTTGGTCATTAAATTCATTCAGGCCGGCGTTGCATTTCTGTTTCTGTACGCCGGACTGGCGTTGGCGGCAGGCGATATCGATTTCGCAGATTTCATAGGCACACGCCGGGTGCTCGCCACCGTTCATTTCGCCCCCGGTTCGTCCCGTCTCGACGCCGTCGGCCGGCAGACTCTCGACCAATTGGTGGAAGAACTGCGCCGACTGTCGCCAGACGAGAAGGTCGTGCGCATCGAGGGATTCGCCAGCCCCGAAGGTACCGAACGGACCAACGTCGATCTCTCCATGGAACGTGCCACCCGGGTCGAACTCTACTTCCGCCGCCACCACAAGCTGCCGCCGACCCGCTACCTGGTCGGCATCGGCGTCCGTGCCGAAGGCGACATGCCGCCGGAAAAACAGAGGCGTGTGGAAATCGCCGTTTATGATAATGTTCTACATGTCGACTGGGACAAGGCCGACCGCATCATCATCGACGGCGACAGGAAGTAACGGGGAGAACCATGGTCGATCTGGCGGCATTGAAAAACAGTCACCTTTTCCGGGACATGACCCCCGAAGATCTCGTAAAGCTGGCGACGGTCTTCGAGGAGAAGGAGATGGCCGAAGGAGCGACCATCTTCATCGAACACATGCCGGGCGAGATGCTCTACCTGATCAGGGAAGGGACGGTCCGCATCTCGAAGATGCTGGCGGAGGGCCAGGAGAAGACTCTGGTCATTCTCGGGCCGGAAGATGTTTTCGGGGAGATGGCCATTCTCGATGGCGCCCCGCGGTCGGCCACGGCGAGGGCGGCCGAAAAGGCGCGCCTGCTGTGCATCAAGAAGGCCGATTTCGAACGGATATGCGACCAGGATCCGCGCCTCGGCATGAAGCTGATGCGCAACATCATCCGGGTCTTCAGTCAGCGTATTCGGGAGAACAACGACGAATTCCGCGACATGCTGGTCTGGTCGCTCGGCAAGAAAAAATCCTGAAGGGAGACGCTGCCATGACTCGAACTCTCTTGACGGCCCTCTGCCTGCTGCTTACGGTCATCGCCGGTTGCAGTGTTCATGTCATGCCCAGGGGCGGCGCCGGCTACACCGTCACCGCCGACAACTCCCTGACCGCCGAGAAAGCCGGGCTGGCTCTGACCGTCGGTGTTCAGGATCTCGAGGTTGCCCCCTACCGCATGGTGGACAACATCACATCCTTTCGGGTGGTGATCGACAACAGAACCGGTCGCGAGATCAGCGTCCCTCTCGATTCCTTCGTTCTCATCGACGACCAGGGCCATCAGTACCGGCCGATTCGTCCGGAGAAGATCCAGGAGATCGTCAAGAAGGACGCGAACTATCTCATTCCCTATCCCTACGTCGGATATTACTATCTCGAAGACCGGGAAAAATCGGCCCAGTACGACACCTTTCAGAGCAACCTCCCCTATTACACGCAGAACTACCCCCAGGACATCTTCACCCAGGCACTGCCGGAAGAACCTGTGCTGCCCGAGGCCAAAATCGCCGGCCTGGTCTATTTCGTCGTCGACCTGACCGGCAAGAAGAGCTTCGAGCTCAGGGTCTACCTGCCGGACGAAGAGCGGCGGAGCGAACCGGACTTCCGCTTCCCCTTCGTGGTTGAAAAGTAGTAACGGCCGGGTAAGATAGTTTCAGCTTGCAGCATCCCGTCTTCTCCCGGCCGGAGTCTTTCCATGCTTGACCTTCTTTTCGACCGGGGGCTCGTCTTCGGGCTTCTGGGCGGTCTCGGTCTGTTCCTCTTCGGCATGCGCACCCTGTCGGAGGGGCTGCAGAAAATCAGTGGCCAGCGCCTGCGCATCATCCTGACCGCCCTGACCGCCAACCGCTTTGTCGGTGCCCTGGTCGGACTCCTGGTCACCGCTGCCATCCAGTCTTCGGGCGCCACCACCGTCATGGCCGTCGGCTTCGTCAATGCCGGCCTCATGTCGCTGGTCCAGGCCATCGGCGTCATTCTCGGCGCCAATGTCGGCACCACCCTGACTGCCCAGCTTCTCGCCTTCAACCTTGGCGGCCTGGCTCTACCGGCAATCGGTGTCGGCGCCTTGCTGAAGCTTTTCAGCAAAAACCGCAAATGGTCCTACTACGGCGAAATCATTTTGGGCTTCGGTCTGCTCTTTTTCGGCTTCGGTCTCATGAAGCAGGCCTTCGATCCAGTCAAGCAGAGCGAAACCTTTCGTCATTTCTTCACTCTGGTCGGCGACAACCACCTGCTCGGAGTTGCTGTCGGCGCCCTGGTGACCGTCCTGGTCCAGAGCAGCACGGCCACCATCGGCCTGACCATCGCTCTGGCCAGCAGTGGCCTGCTAAGCTTCGAGGGGAGCGTCGCCCTGATTCTTGGCGAAAACATCGGAACCACGATCACCGCCAACCTGGCCGCCGTCGGCGCCAACCTGAACGCCAAGCGAACGGCCCTGTGTCATCTGCTGGTCAACGTAACCGGCGTCACCTACATGCTGCTTCTCTTTCCCTTCTTCACAAGGCTGGTGGCGGCAATGACGCCCGGAGATGCCGACTTTATCGTCAGAACAGTGGACCAGGCCCGTTTTTTCGCCGCCGACATCGGCGACAAGCCGCATATCGCCCGCCACGTCGCCAACGCCCATTCCCTTTTCAACCTGATCAACACGTTGCTCTTTCTTCCCCTGGTTCATCCGCTGGCCAGGCTTGCCACGATGCTGCTGCCGGGAACGGATCGCGAAACCGCCTACATGGTGAAGTACATCGACCGGCGGGTGCTGAATACGCCGCCGATCGCCCTCGGGCAGGCAAGGTCGGAAACCCGGCGCATGGGGCGGCTGACCCACGGGATGCTCGCAGATACCATCGCCTATATTGGCGATCAGGACGATACCCGCATCGACAATCTCGAGCGCTGCGAGCGGCTGATCGATCATCTGCAGCGGGAAATCACCGATTTTCTCGTCGCCCTGTCACAGAAGTCGGTCAGCCAGCAGACCTCCGCCCAGATCGCCTCTTTGCTGAACGTCGTCAACGACCTGGAGCGAATCGGCGACCACTGTTTCAACCTGGTTCACCTCAACCAGAGACGTAGCGCGGAAAACATCGTCTTTTCGCCCACCGCCGTTCAGGAGCTGAACGATATCGCCGAGCGGACCCGTTCCTTTCTGTCGGTGGTTCTCGAACATTTCGACCAAAACGATACCCGGCTGCTCGCCGACGCCCTGAGAAACGAGGAGGAGATCGACCGGCTGGAAGCGGTTTTGCGGCAGAATCACATCAGCCGGCTGAACACTGGCGAATGCGCCGTCCTGCCCGGCCTGCTCTTTATCGAGATGATCCAGAATTTCGAAAAGATCGCCGATCACACCTTCAAGATCGCCCGTTCCCTCTACCGCGATGAATGATACCGCCCCGACCTGTGTGATCGACATCGGTTCGAACACGCTGCGCATGCTGGTCGCTACGGTGCGCCCGGCGCGCAGTCTCGAGCTGCACTGCTACCGGCAGATGGCGACGAGGCTGGCCGCCGGCCTGAACGAGCGGGGAGTGCTCGGGTCCGAGCGTATGGCGCTGGCCATCGACGTGCTTCGTTCCTTCCTGACCGAAGCTGCCGCCCATGATCCGAAAAAGATCGTGATTCTCGCCACCGAGGCGGTACGACGGGCGAAAAACGGTGAAGATTTCGTCCGCCAGGTGCGGGCGGACACGGGAGTCAGGGTGCGGATTCTCGACCCGGAACAGGAGGCCCGCCTCAGCTGCTTCGGCGCCCTGTCCGGCCTGGATCCGGCGCCCGAAAAGGCCCTTGTCTTCGATCTCGGCGGCGGCAGTCTGGAGCTGGCCTTTGTCGACGGGGGACGGCTGCGCTGGCATGACAGTCTTCCCCTCGGCGTCGTGCGCCTGGCGGAGGCGACCGGCGATCTGCTTGCCAGGGAGACGGCGCGTATGAAACGGCAACTGCACAGCTCCGGCGTTTTCACCATGGCCGCCGACAGCGGCTGCCGCCTGATCGGTACTGCCGGTACGGTCACCACCCTGGCGGCGCTGCACCTGGGTCTCGCCGTCTACGAGCCGGGTCGCGTCAACGGCCTGCGGCTGTCCCGCGAGCAGTTGCTGGCGCTGAAGCAAAGACTGGCGCCTCTGCGCCCCCGGGAGAGAGAGGCACTGCCCGGCATGGAGGCGGGGAGGGGGGATCTGATCCTGCCCGGTCTCGAGGTCGTGCTGCGGCTCATGGCGATGGTGCGCAAGGAGGAAATCACGGTCTCGGACCGCGGTCTGCTGGAAGGGGCCGCCCTGGGCGGTGAAATGTTCGATTGACAGTCTGCAGCATATTGTATATTTTCGCATACTTTAGAAAACTCAAACCTGTATCGTCGGGCCGGACGCCCGTCCGCCGGCGGTTCGGGTCAAATTCAGAGTCTGCAGGTGAAGTTTGATGAAAAAAGAGCTGCTTTCGGGCAACGAAGCCATTGCTCGAGGTGCCTATGAGGCGGGCGTGCGCGTCGCCTCGGCCTACCCGGGAACCCCCAGCACCGAAATCCTCGAAAACATCGTCCGCTATCCCCGGATCGACGCTTCCTGGGCGCCGAACGAAAAGGTGGCGCTCGAAGTCGCCATCGGCGCCTCCTTCGGCGGCGCCAGGGCGCTGGTGACCATGAAGCATGTCGGCGTCAACGTCGCCGCCGACCCGCTGTTCACCCTCTCTTACACCGGGGTGCGGGGCGGGCTGGTGCTGGTCACCGCCGACGATCCGGAGCTGCACTCGTCGCAGAACGAGCAGGACAACCGGCACTACGCCCGGGCGGCCAAGCTGCCCATGTTCGAGCCGGCCGACAGCCAGGAAGCCCTCGAGATGACCCGACTGGCGTTCGAGGTCAGCGAGCGGTTCGACACGCCGGTTATGCTGCGCACCACCACCCGGATCTCGCACAGCAAGTCGGTCGTCACCGTCGGCGAGCCGCTGCCGGAGCTGCCGGCCACCTCGATCGAGAAGAATCCGCCCAAGTTCGTCATGCTGCCGGGCAATGCCCGCAAGCGGCACCTGTTCGTCGAAGAGCGGATGCGGCAGCTGTCCGAATGGGCGGCCTCACAGGATTTCAACCGCATCGAGGAAGGGAAGGGCGATATCGCCATCATCACCTCAGGCGTGGCCTACAACTATGCCCGCGAGGTCTTTCCCGACGCCAGCATCCTGAAGCTCGGCATGGTCCATCCGCTGCCGAAAAAGCTGATCGCCGAGTTCGCCTCCAGGTTCGAGCGGGTTGTCGTCATCGAGGAGCTCGACCCCTTCATCGAGGAGCAGGTCCGGGCGATGGGCATCGACGTGTGCGGCAAGGACCGGCTGCCCCTGTGCGGCGAACTGACCCCCGGCCGCATCCGGCAGGCCCTGCTCGACGGCGAAGCGCCGCCGGTTGCCAAACAGGCGGAAAATCTTCCGCCCCGGCCGCCCAACATGTGCCCGGGCTGCCCTCACCGCGGGGTCTTTCTCGCCCTGAACCGGCTGCAGGCCTATGTCACCGGCGACATCGGTTGCTACACTCTCGGTTTCATGCCGCCCCTGTCGGCGATGGATACCTGCATCTGCATGGGGGCCAGCATCGGCAACGCTGCCGGACTGTCGCGCGTTCTTGCCGACGAGGAAAGAAAGAAGGTAGTAGCCGTCATCGGCGATTCGACCTTCCTGCACACCGGCGTCAACGGCCTGATGGAGATGGTCTACAACGGCGGCGCCGGCACCGTGGTCATTCTCGACAACCGGATCACCGCCATGACCGGCAGGCAGGACAATCCGGGCTCCGGCTTCACCCTGAAGGGCGAGGACGTGCCCGCCGTCGACCTGGAACAGCTCTGCCGTTCCCTCGGCATCGAGCATGTCCGCGTCATCGATCCCTATGATCTTGAACTGACACGGAAGACCCTGCAGGAGGAGATGGCGAGAGAGCAGGTGTCGGTCATCATCACCCGGCGTCCCTGCATGCTGATGAAGCGGCAGAAGGTGGCGTTGCGGCCGCCGCTGCACGTCGATCCCGACAAATGCGTCGGCTGCCGGGCCTGTCTCAAACTCGGCTGCCCGGCAATCCAGTGGGACGCGACCGCCGGCGAAAAGGGGCAGGCGCGCATCGACAGCCTGATCTGCGTCGGCTGTGCGGTCTGCGAACAGATGTGCAAATTCGAGGCGTTTGGAGTAAGCCATGGTTGAGACCATTACCAATATCTACCTGGTCGGCGTCGGCGGGCAGGGGATTCTGCTGGCCAGCGAAATCCTGTCCGAAGCCCTGATGCTCGCCGGCCATGACGTGAAGAAGGCCGAGGTGCACGGCATGGCGCAGCGCGGCGGCAGCGTCGTTTCCCATGTCCGGTTCGGTTCCAGGGTCTATTCCCCCATCATTCCCGAGGGGGAGGGGGACATCCTGTTCGGTTTCGAGCTGCTCGAGACCTATCGCCATCTGCACTTTCTGCGCCCGGACGGCCGCGTGATAGTCAACGACCTGCGGATTCTGCCGCCCGGCGTCAATCTCGGTCTGCAGGAATATCCGGACGCAATAGCAGAGAGAATCAGCGAAGCCTTTGCCGACACCACCATCGTCGACGCCGCCTCCCTGGCCACCAAGGCCGGCAGCGAGCGAGCCGCCAACACGGTTCTGCTCGGCGCTCTCTCCCGGCGTCTGGAACTGGACGAGGCGATCTGGCGGCAGGCGATCACCCACATGGTTCCAGAGAAATTCCGGGAACTGAACCTGCGGGCCTTCGAGCTCGGTCGCGCATGCTGAATCCCTTCATGTTCATCGTTGGCAAGGAGCGGGAATCATGATCTGGAATGACGAATTCGAAACCCTGCCACGGGAAGCGATCGAGTCGCTGCAGCTGAAACGCCTGCAGCAGACCGTGGCCCGGGTGCAGGCGACGGTCCCTTTCTATCGGCAGAGCTTTGCCCGGGCCGGGGTGTCGGCGGAGATGATCCGGTCGCTGGACGATCTGCGGCGGTTGCCGTTCACCCTGAAGCAGGACATGCGCGACAACTATCCCTACGGACTGTTCGCCGTGCCGCTGGAGCAGATCGTCAGGATTCACGCCTCGTCCGGAACCACCGGCAAACCGACCGTCGTCGGCTACACCCGGCGGGACATCGACACCTGGGCCGAACTGATGGCCCGCTCCTTTGTCGCCGCCGGCGCCAGCAGGGGAGACGTCATCCACAATGCCTACGGTTACGGACTGTTCACCGGCGGTCTCGGCGCCCACTACGGCGCCGAACGCATCGGCGCCTCGGTCATTCCGATGTCGGGCGGCAACACCAAGAAGCAGATCATGATCATGCAGGATTTCGGTTCGACCGTGTTGACCTGCACGCCATCCTACTGCCTCTACCTGGCGGAGGCCGCACGCGAGGAAAACCTCGACATCCGCGATTTCAAGCTGCGCGTCGGCATCCACGGCGCCGAGCCCTGGAGCGAGGCGATGCGGCAGGAGATCGAGGAGAAACTCGGCATCAAGGCGATCGACATCTACGGCCTGTCCGAGATTCTCGGTCCCGGTGTCGGCATCGAGTGCATCGAGGCGCAAAACGGCCTGCATATCTGGGAGGACCATTTCATCCCGGAAATCATCGACCCGGAAACGGGCGAACCTCTGCCGCCGGGCGAGAAGGGCGAACTGGTGATCACCACCATCACCAAGGAGGGGATTCCCCTCATCCGCTACCGGACGCGGGACATCACCCGAATCATCCCCGAACCCTGCATCTGCGGCCGGACCCATGTCCGCCTCGAGCGGATCAGCGGCCGCAGCGACGACATGCTTATCATCCGCGGCGTCAACGTCTTTCCTTCGCAGATCGAGAGCGTGCTGTTCAACATCGAAGGCGTCGAGCCGCATTACCAGCTGATCGTCGACCGGGAAGACAACCTCGACACCCTGGAAGTGCAGGTGGAGGTCAACGAGCGGGTCTTTTCCGACGAAATCAAGGTGCTGCAGGAACTTTCCCGCAAAATCCGCCGGGATATCAAGGACCTGCTCGGCATCACCTGCAAGGTGCGACTGGTGGAGCCCAAGAGCCTTGCCCGCAGCGAAGGCAAGGCCGTTCGCGTCATTGACAAACGGAAAGGATAGGAGGGCAGGATGACGGTTCAGCAGATTTCAGTCTTCATCGAGAACAAGACCGGCCGCCTGGCCGAGGTGACCCGGGTGATCGGCAACGCCGGCATCAACATTCGGGCTCTCTCCCTTGCCGACACTTCGGATTTCGGCATCCTGCGGCTGATCGTCGATTCGCCGGACAAGGCCCTGCAGGTGCTCAAGGAGGACGGCTTCACCGTCAGCAAGACCGAGGTGATCGCCGTCGAGGTGCCCGACCGGCCGAAAGGACTCAACGGCATTCTCGAAAAACTCGACCAGGCCGGCATCAACGTCGAATACATGTACGCCTTCGTCGAGCCCAACGGCGGAGAGGCTATCATCATCTTCCGTTTTGACGACATCCAGCGGGCCCTGGAGATGCTGCCGGAAATGGATGTCAAGCTGGTCAAGAGCGACAAGATTTTCTCGGCCTGACAATGGGTTGAGTGCCTTTTTCTGGAAAATACCTGAAGTGAGGATGCTGTCTTGCCACACCTGAAAATATGGGATCCCGTCCACGAGTGCATGGATCGCGAAGCCCTGCGCGAGCTGCAGCTTCGCCGGCTGAAACAGACCCTCGACCGGGTCTACCACAACGTTCCCTGTTACCAGCAGAAATTCACTGACATCGGTTTTCATCCCGACGATCTGCAGACCCTCGAGGATCTGCAGCGGCTGCCGTTCACCGACAAGGAGGATCTGCGGCGCAACTATCCCTACGGCATGTTCGCCGTGCCCATGAAAGAGGTAGTACGCATCCATTCCTCGTCCGGAACCACGGGCAAGCCGACGGTGGTCGGCTACAGCCGCCGGGATCTCGACACCTGGACCGAACTGGTCGCCCGATTCATGACCGCCGCCGGCGTCACCGCCGAGGACATCGTGCATATCGCCTTCGGCTACGGCCTGTTTACCGGCGCCTTCGGCCTGCACTACGGCGCGGAGCGCATCGGCGCCTCGGTGATACCGATCTCAAGCGGCAATACCGACAAGCAGCTGATGATCATGCACGACTACCGCAGTTCGGCGCTGGTCTGCACGCCGAGCTACGCACTGACCATGGCCGATCGCATGGAACGAACCGGACTGGACCCGCAGAGTCTCGATCTGCGGGTCGGCCTGTTCGGCGCCGAGCCCTGGAGCGAGGAGATGCGGCGGGAGATCGAAAGGCGGCTGGAAATTGTCGCCACCGACAATTACGGCCTGTCCGAGGTCATGGGACCGGGAGTCGCCGGCGAGTGCCTCTGCCGCCGGGGGATGCACATCTTCGAGGACCACTTTCTGCCCGAGATCATCGATCCTGAAACCGGCGAGGTGCTGCCGCCGGGCTCAGTAGGGGAGCTGGTCATCACCAGCCTGACCAAGGAGGCCTTTCCCGTAGTCCGCTACCGGACAAGGGACATCACCCGTCTCGACTACGCGCCCTGCGACTGCGGCCGGACCATGGTCCGCATGCAGAAAACCATGGGGCGCTCCGACGACATGCTGATCATCAAAGGGGTCAATGTCTTTCCGACCCAGATCGAGGAGGTACTCTTCCAGATGGAGGGGTGCGAGCCGCACTACCAGCTGATCGTCGATCGCGTCAACAACGTCGATACCCTCGAGGTGCGGGTGGAGGTCAACGAAAAGATCTTCTTCGACGAAATGAAACAGCAGAAAGCCTTTGTCGAGGCGGTGGAAAAACGGCTGGCCAGCACCCTCGGCGTCGGCGCCAGGGTCAAGCTGGTGGAACCGGCCTCCATGCCGCGGCACGAAGGAAAGGCGGTGCGGGTCATCGATCGGCGAAAGTTGTGATTTCATTGCGATGTAACCGGCAGCACCGCTGCTTTTTGCCTTGACAAGATGCCGCGGATAACCCATAATCCGCGGCGTTGGTCTTCGGGGCGTAGCGCAGCCTGGTAGCGCACCTGCATGGGGTGCAGGGGGTCGGAGGTTCAAATCCTCTCGCCCCGACCATCACAAACAAAAAGGGAGCCTTGACGGCTCCTTTTTTTGTGCCCGCACAAACCCATCTTGATCTGTTCGCTCATTTCCGCACCTCACGGCGAGGACGCCCCGGACGGCCACCAAGGCCAGCCTCGACAAGGGTCTTGCGGATAATCTCATACTTCCGCCACGGGTGCTTGATCACCCGCAAATCAGCAGCAATACGCTTGAGCAGCTCAAACCGTGACAGGCCAGGGGCATTGTGACGGTCGAAGGATTCCAGAACCAGCCGGGCAAACTGCTCACGGGCCTGTTTCGCTTCGAGCTGATAACGGGCGTCTTTCTCACGCCGGGACTTGAGCCAGTCGATATGCGCCTGCCGATCGGCGGCAAAGAAGAAATCCGAGAGAGCTTCAAGAAAGTGGGCGTAGGCGTTGAGGAGGGATTCCGGAAGGCGGACAGTGACGGAAACGAAGCCGTCGCCGTGGTGGTTGACCTTCAGGGAGTTACGAAGGGGACGTGTCCGGGAGTTCATGGGCGAACCCCCGGGGAAGCGACATCAGAAAATCTTATGTCGCATAAGATATATTATGTAAACTTTTATCGAGTACAAAAATAAACGCCCGTTTCAGCCGATGCTGGCCAGCTCCAGCCGTCCTCCCCAGCGCTCCGCCAGGGCCTGCATCAGCTCGTGGTAGCGTGGATGGTCGGGAAAGTCGTCACGGGCAACCAGCTCCATGGCGTCCTGCCGCGCCTGTTCGAGCACCTGCCCGTCACGCAGGATATTGGCGATGCGGAAATCGGGCACGCCCGACTGCCGGGTGCCGAGAAAGTCGCCCGGTCCCCGGATTTCGAGATCGGCTTCCGCTATCCGGAAGCCGTCGCCGGTCTCGCACATCACCTGCAACCGTTTCAGACCGTCCTCGCTGC
Source organism: Geothermobacter ehrlichii (assembly GCF_008124615.1). Taxonomy (NCBI): domain Bacteria; kingdom Pseudomonadati; phylum Thermodesulfobacteriota; class Desulfuromonadia; order Desulfuromonadales; family Geothermobacteraceae; genus Geothermobacter; species Geothermobacter ehrlichii. Next base: position 501,062 of record NZ_VNIB01000001.1, on the reverse strand, counting down.
ACTTTTGTGACCGGATCAGGACACAGACCGATTCCTTGCCGCCCCGGCCGACCCGGCCGCGCAGCTGATGCAGCTGGGCGAGTCCGAACCGTTCCGCGTGTTCGACGATCATCACCGTGGCGTTGGGCACGTCGATGCCGACCTCGATAACGGTTGTGGCGACCAGAATACCGGTTCGGCCCTCGGCGAAATCCCGCATCACCGCGTCCTTTTCCGGCCCCTTCATGCGGCCGTGCAGCAGCGCCAGCCTGACATCGGGGAAAAAGCCGGTCAGCCATTCCATGGCCTCGGTGGCGGCCTTCAGGTCGCTCTTTTCCGATTCCTCGACGAGCGGATAGACGATATAGCCCTGCTCTCCCCTCTGGATCGCCTTTTTCATTAAAATCAATGCACGTTCTCGTTCTTTTTCCCCGCACATCAATGTCTTGACAGGTTTGCGGCCCGGCGGCAGCTCGTCGATCACCGACAGGGCCAGGTCGCCGTACACGGTCAGGGCGAGACTGCGCGGTATCGGCGTGGCGGTCATTACCAGAATGTGGGGATTCTCCCCCTTCTGTTTCAGAACCTGCCGCTGTTGCACGCCGAACCGGTGCTGCTCGTCGACGATGCCGAGCCCAAGACGGCTAAAGCGAACGCCTTCCTGCAGCACGGCGTGGGTTCCGACCACCAGGTGCACCTCCCCTGCCGCAATCCTTTCCAGGCAGCGCTGCTTGTCCGAAGGTTTCTGCGTTCCCGACAGCAGTGCGGTTTTCAGCCCCAGTCGCTCGAGCCAGTGACTGAAGAAGCGGTAGTGCTGCTCGGCCAGGATCTCGGTCGGCGCGACGACGGCGACCTGGGTTTCGTTTTCGATCGCCAGCAGCGCCGCCATCAGGGCGACGACGGTCTTGCCGCTGCCGACATCGCCCTGAACGAGACGGTGCATCGGATGCGGCCGCTGCAGATCCCTCTTGATCTCGCCGAGCACCCGCTTCTGGGCGGCGGTCAGCCGGTAAGGGAGCATCGCCGCCAGGGGACGGGTGTAGCGGTGTTCGATGCGGAAGGGAATCCCCGCTTCAAGGCTGATTCCCTTCTGTCGCAGCAGCAGCCCCAGTTCGAGGTAGAAGAATTCATCGTAGACCAGGGCCCGCCGGCAGGGATCGTCGCCCCGCTGCAGGGCACTGAGGTCAGCGTCGTTGTCGGGCCAGTGGACCTGGCGCAGGGCAATGTCGAGGGGGGGCAGCGACCTCTTGCGAAGAAACTCGGCCGGAAGATGGGTTTTGACCTGCGCTGCGAAGCGGTCGACAGCTTCCTTCCAGATCTTGCGCGCCGTGCGCTGATGCAGCCCATCGGTCAGGGGATAGACCGGCAGAATGCGGCCGAAATTGAGCGGATCGGCCCGGGTGAAATCATCGACATCCTGGCCCGGGGCCAGAAAATCGGCTTCGGGATGAAGAACCTCGCGCCGGCCGGCAAACCGTTTCACTTCCCCCCGAAAAAGCGCCCTGCGGCCCACCTGGTAGGTCTTTTTCTGCCAGGCCTTTCGGTAATGGAACCACTTGAGGGTGATGGTACCGCTGCCGTCGCCGACCACGACCTCCCACATCGCCCGGCCCGAGCGGCTGGTCCGCACCTCGGCGGAGGCAAGAATCTCGCCGCAGAAGATTTCAGTACAACCCTCACGCAGATGGGCGATCTTGCGCAGCTGGCGCCGGTCCTCGTAGCGATGCGGCAGAGTGTAGAGCAGATCCTCGACAGAACGGATCTGCATGCGGGCGAATCTGTCGGCAAGGCGCGGACCGACGCCGTGCAGAACCGACAGGGGCTGGTGCAGATGGCTGGAATCGGCGCACATGGCGCCATTCTAATACATCAGACGGCAAAGGCGAAGCCCAATCGCTTCGCCTCTGTCGGTTTCGTCAGCAAAAACCGGCGCTTGCAGCGCCGCTCGGCACGCCGATCATTCGTAGCGAATGTCGGTGATTTCGTAGACCTTGACCCCTGAAGGGACCCGGATCTGCACCTCGTCGTCGACCCGGTGGCCGATCAGGGCCTTGCCGACCGGCGAAGTGACGGAAATCTTCCCTTCCTTGATGTCGGCTTCGTCCTCGCCGACAATCTGGTAGGTCACCTCGACCTCGGTTTCGGTATCGAACAGGGTGACCGTGGCGCCGAAGACGATCTTGTCGCTGTCGATCTGCGCCGGATCGATCACCTGGGCCCGGGCAATCTTGTCGTTCAGCTCCTGGATGCGTCCCTCGATAAACGCCTGCCGATCCTTGGCGGCCTCGTATTCGGCGTTTTCCGACAGGTCGCCGTGGCTTCGGGCCTCGGCGATGGCGTCGACGACCCGGGGACGTTCTACGCGGATCAGATGCTTCAGCTCCTCCTGGAGCCGTTCATAACCGGCTCGGGTCATCGGAATCTGACTGGACATGGGGCAAACCTCTACAAAAATTGATTGGGCGGGATAACCCGCCCAATGTTTCCGTCACGCTAAACAAATGAACACGCCCGAAGGGCGTGTCAACCGGCATAATACTCCTGCAACGGCTTGACGTCAAGACTTTCCTGGCGCATGGCCAGGATGCCGTCGACAGCCGCCCGGATGCCAGCCACGGTGGTGAAGTAGGCCACGTTGTACATGAGGGCGGTGCGACGGATCGAATAGGAATCGGCCACCGACTGGGCGCCGAAGGTGGTATTGAAGACCATGGCGATTTCATGGCTCTTGATGGCATCGACGCAGTGCGGCCGCCCTTCCTTGACCTTGTTGACGACTTCGACCGGAACTCCCCTTTCGGCGAGGAACTGGGCCGTACCGCGGGTGGCGATCAGGCTGAAACCGGCCTCGACCATCCTGCGGACGGGTTCGAGAATCATCTGCTTGTCGTCATCCTTGACGCTGACGAAGATCTTGCCGGAAACAGGCAGATTGACGCCGGCGCCGAGTTGCGCCTTGGCGAAGGCCTTGCCGAAATCGCGGTCAACCCCCATGACCTCGCCGGTCGACTTCATCTCCGGTCCCAGCAGGGTGTCGACGCCGGGGAACTTGACAAAGGGGAAGACGGCCTCCTTGACCGAAATGTAGTCGGGAACGATATCGCCGGACACGCCCAGCTCGCTCAGGGTCTTGCCGGCCATCAGCCGGGCGGCGATCTTCGCCAGCGGCCGGCCGGTCGCCTTGGAGACGAAAGGCACCGTCCGGCTTGCCCGGGGATTGACCTCGAGCAGGTAGATTTCGCCGTCCTTGACCGCGAACTGGATGTTCATCAGTCCGACCACGCCGAGTTCGAGGGCCAGTTCGATGGTCTGGCGGCGAATCTCCTCGACGATGGCCGGATCGAGGGAGTACGGCGGCAGGGAGCAGGCCGAGTCGCCGCTGTGAATCCCCGCCTCTTCGATATGCTGCATGATGCCGCCAATGACCACGTCCGTGCCGTCGGCCAGGGCGTCGACATCGATTTCGGCGGCGTTCTCCAGAAACTTGTCGACCAGGATCGGATGCTCCGGCGACGCCTTGACCGCGTGGGTCATGTAGTTGCGCAACGATTCGACGTCGTAGACGATCTCCATCGCCCGGCCGCCGAGCACGTAGGAGGGGCGGACCACCACCGGGTAGCCGATCTTTTCGGCGATTCTTTCGGCCTCGTCGGTCGAACGGGCGGTCCCGTTGTCCGGCTGTCTGAGCCCGAGCTTGTGCAGCAGCGCCTGGAAGCGCTCTCTGTCCTCGGCCCGGTCGATGGCGTCCGGGCTGGTGCCAATGATCGGCACCCCGGCCTTCTCCAGGGCCACCGCCAGTTTCAGTGGCGTCTGGCCGCCGAACTGGACGATGACCCCTGCCGGTTTCTCCACCGCGACGATCTCGAGCACGTCTTCCAGGGTGAGCGGCTCGAAGTAGAGCCGATCCGAGGTGTCGTAGTCGGTCGACACCGTCTCCGGATTGCAGTTGACCATGATGGTCTCGTAGCCGTCTTCGGCCAGGGCGAAGACGCCGTGCACGCAGCAGTAGTCGAACTCGATCCCCTGCCCTATCCGGTTCGGACCGCCGCCGAGAATCATGATCTTGCGCCGGTCGCTCGGCTGGGCTTCGCATTCTTCCTCGTAGGTGGAATAGAGGTAGGGGGTGTAGGCCTCGAATTCGGCGCCGCAGGTATCGACCCGCTTGTAGACGGGACGGACATTCAGCTGCTGCCGCAGCTGGCGCACGTCGGCCTCGGTCAGACCCCAGAGGGTGGCCAGCCGGGCATCGGAAAATCCGTACTGCTTGGCCTCGCGCAACAGGTCGGCGAAGGCCTCGTCCCGGCGGGCGACCAGGTCGGCGCTTTCGGTCAGCCGGCGCTCCATCTCGACGATCTGGCGGATATTGTTGAGAAACCAGGGGTCGATGCCGCTCAAGCGGTAGATCTCGTCGATCGACCAGTTGGCCCGCAGGGCGTCGGCCAGATACCAGATGCGCTCCCAGTTGGGAACCCGCAGCTTCTCCCGCAGCAGTTCGTACTCGGCCTGGGTCAGTTCCCGCCTGCTCTCCTCGACCGAGGCGAAGATGCGGCTTTCGAACCCGTTCGAGCCGATCTCGAGTGAGCGCAGGGCCTTCTGCAGGCTCTCCTTGAAGGTACGGCCGATGGCCATCACCTCGCCGACCGATTTCATCTGGGTGGTCAGCGTCGCGTCGGCCTGGGGGAACTTTTCGAAGGTGAAGCGCGGCACCTTGGTCACCACGTAGTCGATGGTCGGCTCGAAGGAGGCCAGGGTTTCCCGGGTAATGTCGTTCGGAATCTCGTCCAGGGTATAGCCGACCGACAGCTTGGCGGCGATCTTGGCGATGGGGAAACCGGTCGCCTTGGACGCCAGGGCGGACGAGCGGGAGACCCGCGGATTCATTTCGATGACCACCAGCCGTCCGTCCCGGGGATTGATGGCGAACTGGATGTTGGAACCGCCGGTATCGACACCGATCTCGCGGATGATGGCGATGGCGGCGTCGCGCAGAATCTGGTACTCCTTGTCGGTCAGGGTCTGGGCCGGGGCGACGGTGATCGAATCGCCGGTATGCACCCCCATGGCGTCGACGTTTTCGATGGAACAGATGATCACCACGTTGTCGGCAACGTCGCGCATCACCTCCAGCTCGTATTCCTTCCAGCCGATGACCGACTCCTCGATGAGAATCTCCGAGGTCGGCGAGGCGTCGAGGCCGGCAAGGGCCATCTGCTCGTACTCCTCGCGGTTGTAGGCGATGCCGCCGCCGGTGCCGCCGAGGGTGAACGACGGCCGGATGATGGCCGGGTAGCCGACATGCTCGATGATCTCCATCGCTTCCTGGAAACTGTGGGCCAGCCCCGACCGGGGAACCTCGATCCCGATTTTCTTCATCGCCTCCTTGAACAGGGTGCGGTCTTCGGCCTTTTCGATGGCCGGCAGCTTGGCACCGATCAGCTCGACGCCGTACCTGTCCAGTGTTCCATCCTTGGCCACGGCGACGGCGGTGTTCAGCGCCGTCTGGCCGCCGAGGGTGGGCAGCAGGGCGTCGGGCCGCTCTTTTTCGATGATCTTGCGCAGCGAGTCGGGGGTGACCGGCTCGACGTAGGTGCGATCGGCGAAGCCGGGATCGGTCATGATGGTCGCCGGATTCGAGTTGAGGAGAACGACCTCGTACCCCTCCTCTTTCAACGCCTTGCACGCCTGGGTGCCGGAATAGTCGAATTCACAGGCCTGACCGATGACGATCGGACCGGCGCCGATGATGAGTATCTTTTTCAGATCTGTCCGTTTGGGCATGGTTTATCCTTCTTGTCGGCACCTGCCGAACTCGATAAATAACTTCAACTATGTTCCGTAACCTACGCTGTTTTCAGACTTTTCCAGTCTTTTATCATTCGGATGAATTCGTCGAAGAGATAGTTGGCGTCGTGCGGCCCCGGCGAAGCTTCCGGATGGTACTGGACCGAGAAGAGAGGCATGGTCCGGTGCCGCAATCCCTCGACGGTGTTGTCGTTGAGATTGACATGGGTAATCAGCGCGTCATCCCGCAGTGAGTCGGCGTCGACGGCAAAGCCATGGTTCTGCGAGGTGATCTCCACGTTCGGCCCCGCCCCCCTGCGTACCGGCTGGTTGCCGCCGCGATGACCGAACTTGAGCTTGTAGGTCCGGCCGCCGAGAGCCAGGGAGATCAGCTGGTGCCCGAGGCAGATGCCGAACAGGGGGACCTTGCCCATCAGCTGGCGGATCGTTTCCTGGGCATAGGTGACCGGTTCGGGGTCGCCGGGACCGTTGCTGAGAAAGACACCGTCCGGGTTCATGGCCAGTACGTCCTCGGCGGACGTGGTGGCCGGCACCACGGTCACTTCGCAGCCCCGGGCGACGAAATTGCGCAGGATGTTGCGCTTGATGCCGAAATCGAAGGCGACCACGCGATAAGCGGTCTCGCCGGCATCGGCATAGCCGGTCCGCAGGTCCCACAGCCCCTCGGTCCAGGTGTAGGGCTCGCTGCAGGTCACCGTCCGGACCAGGTCCTGGCCGACGATGGAGGGAGCGCCGGCGGCTTTGGCCACCAGGCTCTCCGGATCGCTGTCGAGGGTCGAGATGATGCCCGTCTGCGCGCCCCGGTCGCGGATGTGCCGGACCAGGGCGCGGGTGTCGATCCCCTCGATGCCGACAATGCCGTTCTCCTTCAGGTAGGCGTCCAGGCTCATGGTCGAGCGCCAGTTCGACGGAAAGCCGCAGGCCTCCCTGACCACGAAACCCCGCAGGTGCGGCCGGTCGGACTCGACATCCTCCGGATTGATGCCGTAGTTGCCGATCTGGGTGTAGGTCATGGTGACGATCTCACCGGCATAGGAGGGGTCGGTCAGGATCTCCTGATAACCCGTCATGCTGGTGTTGAAGACCACCTCTCCCGTGACTTCTCCGGGCGCGCCGATGGAACGCCCATGAAAGACCCTGCCGTCGGCCAGGGCCAGAATCGCTTTCATGTCGGTGCTACTCCTCAATGCGTTGATTGATTTCGACCAGGCTCTCGCGCGCCTGGCGCAATCGTTCCTTGTCCCCTGCCCCTGCTAGCCTTCGCGCCGAAAGGCGACGTTGCCGCCGACGATGGTCGCAACGGCGGCGCCCTTCATCCGCCAGCCGCCGAAGGGGCTGTTCTTGCTGCGGGAATGCAGCTTTTCCGGCTCGACGGTCCATTCGAGGTCCGGATCGATGACGGTAACGTCGGCCGGTTGCCCCTTGGCGAGGCTGCCGCCGGCGAGCCCCAATGCCCCGGCCGGGCCGCAGGTCAGCAGGGCGATGGCCCGTTTCAAATCGATGACCTTCTCCTCCACCAGCTTCAGGGTCAGCGGCAGGGCGGTTTCCAGTCCGACAATGCCGTTCAGCGCCAGGTTGAACTCGACGTTCTTCTCGTCGAAGTGATGCGGCGCGTGATCGGTGGCGATGGCGTCGATGGTGCCGTCGGCCAGCCCTTCGCGGATCGCCGCCAGATCGTCTTCGCTGCGCAGCGGCGGGTTCATCTTGGCGTTGGTGTCGTATCCCCGCACCGCCTCGTCGGTCAGGGTGAAATGATGCGGCGTCGCCTCGCAGGTCACCCTGACACCCCGCTTCTTGGCCTGGCGGACAATCTCCACTCCGCCCCGGGTGGAGATGTGGGCGACGTGCAGGCGGCCGCCGGTCAGCTCGGCCAGCATGACGTCACGGGCGATCATGGCGTCCTCGGCCACCCAGGGAATCCCCTTGAGCCCGAGCTCGGTCGCGACGAACCCCTCGTTCATCACGCCGTCACCGACCAGGGAAAGCTCCTCGGCGTGCGAGATGATCGGCGCGCCGAAGGGCCGGACATATTCCAGCGCCCGGCGCATGACGCTGCCGTTTTCGACCGGGCGGCCGTCGTCGGAAAAACCGACGACCCCGTTTTCGGACAGCTCGCCCATCTCGGTCAGGCTCTCCCCCTTGAGCCCCCTGGTGATGGCGGCGATCGGATAGACCCGGCAGTGCCCCACTTCCCCGGCACGAGCCTGGATGTAACGGGTGACCGCCAGGTTGTCGTTGACCGGCTGGGTGTTCGGCATGCAGGCGACGGCGGTGAAACCGCCGGCTACGGCGGCCAGGGTGCCGCTGGCGATATCTTCCTTGTATTCCAGCCCCGGGTCGCGCAGGTGGACGTGGATATCGATCAGGCCGGGGACGACCAGCTTGCCGGCGGCGTCGACAACCTCGTCCGCCTCAAGCTCGAGACCGGCTCCGGTCTCGGCGATGATGCCCCGGTCGATGAAGAGATCGAGCTGGGCGTCGACATCGTTTCCGGGATCGACGACACGACCGTTCTTGATCAGCAGGCTCATGGCTTTCTCCTTTTGCAGAGCGGAATCATTCGTTGGCCGGGGCTTCGCCGCCAGCGACCAGGTAGAGCAGCGCCATGCGCACGGCGACGCCATTTTCGACCTGGTCGAGAATGACATTCTGCGGTCCGTCGGCAACGCTCGAGGCGATTTCGACGCCCCGGTTCATCGGCCCCGGATGCATCACCAGGGCATCGGGCCTGGCCAGCTTCAGTTTCTCGGGGGTCAGTCCGTAAAAACGGCTGTACTCGCGCAGACTGGGCAGCAGCGGACCGCCCCTGGACTGGCGCTCGAGCTGGATGCGCAGCATCATCACCACATCGGCTCCTTCGACCGCCGCCTCGAGGCTGTCGCAGACTGTCGCCCCCAGCCGGTCGATGCCGGGCGGCAGCATGGTGCCGGGGCCGGAAAGCCGCACCCGGGCACCGACCCTGGTCAGGGCGTACAGGTTGGAGCGGGCGACCCGGCTGTGCGTGATATCGCCGACGATCGCCACTTCCAGCCCTTCGAGACGCCCCTTCTTTTCGCGCATGGTGAAAAGATCGAGCAGAGCCTGGCTCGGATGTTCATGGGCGCCGTCGCCGGCATTGACCACCGAACAGTCGAGCCGCTCGGCGAGGTAGTGCGGCGCGCCGGAGGCGCCGTGGCGCATGACGATGATGTCGGGATGCATGGCCTCGATGTTGCGCGCCGTATCCTCGAGGGTTTCGCCCTTGACCACCGACGAACTGGACGCCGAAATGTTGATGGTGTCGGCGGACAGCCGCTTGCCGGCGATTTCGAAGGATGTGCGGGTGCGGGTGCTGGCCTCGAAAAAGAGGTTGATGATCGTCTTGCCGCGCAGGGTCGGCACCTTCTTGATCTCCCGGGTGTTGATCTCCTTGAAGCTTTCGGCGGTATCGAGGATGTAGAAAATATCCTCCCGCGACAGCTGTTCGATACCGAGAATGTGCTTGTGGCCGAACGACATCTGCTCCTCCCCTGCCCTCAATGTTTGATCAGGCGCACTTCGCGCGGCTGATGATTGGCGTCGAACTCGACTTCGATATCCTCTTCCCGGGCCGTCGGCACGTTGCGCCCGACATAATCCGGCCGGATGGGCAGCTCCCGGTGCCCCCGGTCGACCAGCACCGCAAGCTGGATGTTGCGCGGCCGTCCCAGATCGATGATGGCGTCCATGGCGGCGCGGATGGTGCGGCCGGTAAAGAGGACGTCGTCGACCAGCACCACCTTCTTGTCGTCGATATCGAACGGAATGTCGGTGCGGCCGACCGGCAGGCTGCCCCGGCTGCCGATATCGTCCCGGTACATGGTGATGTCGATCGCTCCGAGGCCGATCTTCTCGCCTTCGATGACGGCGATGCGCCGGGCCAGTTCGGCGGCCAGGTGGTCGCCGCCGGCCCGGATGCCGACCAGAACGAGGTCTTCGGTCCCCTTGTTGCGCTCGAGAATCTCGTGCGCTATGCGAGTCAGGGCCCGTTCGATGCCGGACTGATTGAGTATGACGGTCGTCTTTTCAGGCATGGAAATCTCCCCGTGGATGGGCGTGCGACGGCATAAAAAAATACCTCTCCGCCAGGCGGAAAGGCATTCGGACACACTTGGAGGGTCTGTTCGCTTTCATTCGGCCACCTTTGTCAACCTCACGGGATCGACTTAAAAGGAGGAAACGTTCGCCGCGAACTATAACAGCCCCGCCAGGGGGCGTCAACCGTTCAGTTCGGCGTTTACTCGATGGGCTGCCCGATACGGCTCCAGCGGGGCAGATGGCGCTCGGAGTCCCATGACCAGTACTTGATGAAGGCCAGGCCGAGAATCTTCTCTTTCGGCACGAAGCCCCAGAAACGGCTGTCGTAGGAGCGGTCGCGGTTGTCCCCCATCACGAAATAGTGGCCGGGCGGAACCCTGACCGGCTTCATGTTGTCGCGCGGGCCGTACTGCGGACCGACAATGCCCTCTTCCTTGTGCACTTCCTGGGGGATCTGGTAGAGCTTGCCGTTGACGTAGACCTTCTTGTCGCGGATTTCGATCACGTCGCCGGGCAGGCCGATGACCCGCTTGATGAAATCGCGCCGCTGCAGCCAGGGTTTGTAGGCGTCACGGGGAAACTCGAAAACGATGACGTCCCCGCGCTTCGGCCCGCGGATGGCGAAGTAACGTTCGTCGGCAAAGGGGACCTGGATGCCGTAGATGAACTTGTTGACCAGCAGGTGGTCGCCGATCAGCAGAGTGTCTTCCATAGACCCGGAAGGAATCTTGAACGCCTGGATGACGAAGGTCCGGATGATGATGGCGAGAATGGCGGCCACCAGCAGCGCCTCGCCGTACTCGCGCCACCAGGGTTTCTTGACGATGTCGATGTCCTGCCGTTGCTTCCGGAAGAAGAGCTTCATTTCTGTTCCTTGACCTTGAGTATGGCCAGAAAGGCCTCCTGCGGCAGCTCGACGCTGCCGACCTGCTTCATGCGCTTTTTGCCCTCCTTCTGCTTTTCGAGCAGCTTGCGCTTGCGGGTGATGTCGCCGCCGTAGCACTTGGCGGTGACGTCCTTGCGCAGGGCCTTGACGGTTTCGCGGGCGATGACCTTGTTGCCGATGGCGGCCTGCAGGGCGACCTCGAACTGCTGCCGGGGAATGAACTCCTTCATCCGGGCGACCAGCTCGCGGCCTCGAAACTGGGCCTTGTCCCGGTGCACGATGAGGGAGAGCGCGTCGACCACGTCGCCGTTGACCAGGATGTTGAGACGGACCAGCGAGCTTTCCCGGTAGTCGAGCGGTTCGTAGTCGAGGGAGGCATAGCCGCGGGTGATCGACTTGAGCCGGTCGAAGAAATCGAGCACTATTTCGTTCAGGGGCAGCTCGTAGATGATCATCACCCGGTTGGCGGTCAGGTAGCGGATCTCCCGCTGCACGCCCCGTTTCTCTTCGCACAGGGCCAGCACGGCGCCGACGAACTCGTTGGGAACGTGAATCGAGGCGAGGATGAAGGGCTCCTCGATCTTTTCGATGTACTGAACGTCGGGCAGCTTGTTGGCGCTCTCCACCTCGATCAGCTCGCCCTTGGTGGTGGTCACCCGGTAGACGACGGTCGGAGCGGTGGTGATCAGGTCGACGCCGAATTCACGTTCGAGCCGTTCCTGGACGATCTCCATGTGCAGCAGACCGAGGAAGCCGCAGCGAAAACCAAAACCGAGGGCCATGGAGTTTTCCGGCTCGAAGCTGAAGGAGGAGTCGTTGAGCCGCAGTTTCTCCATGGCGTCGCGCAGCAGGTCGTAATCGCCGTTGTCAATCGGGTAGAGACCGGAAAAGACCATCGGCTTGACCTGCTTGAAGCCGGGCAAGGGGGCGTCGGCCTGCCGGGCCTCGTGGGTGATGGTGTCACCGACCCGCGCATCCTGGACATTCTTGATGCCGGCGATGACGAAGCCGACCTCGCCAGCGCCGAGCTCGTCGACCGTCATCGCATGGGGAGCGAAGACACCGAGTTTCAGAACCTCATGGCTGCGACCGGTCGACATCAACCGGATCCGGTCACCCTTGCGGATCCGGCCGTCGAAAACGCGCACCAGGGCGACGGCTCCCTGGTAGGAATCGTACCAGGAATCGAAGATCAGCGCCTTGAGCGGTGCCTCGGGATCGCCCTGCGGCGGCGGGATGCGCTTGACGATCGCCTCGAGAAAATCCTCGATGCCGGTCCCTTCCTTGGCGCTGGCCAGAACGATGTCGCTGGTGTCGAGACCGATGATCTCCTCGATCTCCTCGCAAACCCGATCCGGCTCGGCGCTGGGCAGGTCGATCTTGTTCAGCACCGGGAAGACCTCGAGGTTCTCGTCGATCGCCAGATAGACGTTGGCCAGGGTCTGCGCTTCGACGCCCTGGGAGGCATCGACCACCAGCGTGGCCCCCTCGCAGGCCGCCAGCGAGCGGCTGACTTCGTACGAGAAATCGACATGCCCCGGAGTGTCGATGAGGTTGAGCACGTAGGTCTGCCCATCGCGCGCCTGGTAGTTGAGGCGGACGGCCTGGGCCTTGATGGTAATGCCGCGCTCCCGCTCCAGGTCCATCTTGTCGAGGAACTGGTCGGTCTTCTCCCGCTCCGAGAGGGTGCCGGTCACCTCGAGCAGACGGTCGGCCAGGGTCGACTTGCCGTGGTCGATATGGGCGATGATGGAAAAATTGCGGATGAACTGCTGATCCATGGAATTCACTTGCCTGGAATGTCGTTCGGGCCTTTGCACAAGTATCAGAACATAAAAAAAATTCCGGAGACTGTAAAGGAAAAGCGAACGGCGAGGTGCAGATTCCGTCAGTGGCCGGCGGCGGCGCGCAACTCCGGCGACCGCTGACGCCGTTGCCAGAAGGTCATGACCCGACGCCGTTCGGCGGCAGGCTGCCCGGCGATGGTGCGGACCTGCCGGTAGAGGGCCTCGAGATCGCCGCCGTTGGCGGTCAGCAGGTGCCGGAAGGCGGGAACCAGGTCCTGGTAGGTCGCCAGCATGACGAAACGGGCATTGTTCAGCCTCTCCGGCTGAAGCCAGTCGGCAAGTTTCGCTCCGTGCCTGGCGGCGATAGCGGCCGCCCGGGCGGCGAAGGCGGCGAAAAGCCTCTTCTTCTCCCGCCGCTTGGCGGCGGCATCCAGGTCGCTGTGGTAGAGAGCGTCGAGCCGGTCGCGGATTTGCCGAGCCAACTGGTGAATCGCGTCCGTCAGCTCGAGCCGCCGCCGGTAGCGGGCCAGTTCATCGCTTCGCCCCTGTTTTCGCAGCCAGCGGCTGACGCCCTCGATCTCGAAGAAGCGGGCAAAGGATTCACTGAAGCCGGCATCGTCGGCGACATAGAGCAGCCGATGGCTCAGCTCGTGAAAGATCAGGCCGGCCAGGTCCGCGTCCGATCTGTCGACGAAGGTGTTGAGTACCGGGTCGTCGAACCAGCCGAGGGTCGAATAGGCGGCCACGCCGCAGGTCAGAACATCGTTCCCCCGGGCCGCGAGCCGGTCGGCGAACGCCAGCGCCGCCTGTTCGGAAAAGTACCCGCGATAGGGAACGCAGCCGACCACCGGAAAACACCAGCGGAGCGGTTCAAGCGAAAATTCGGGCGTGGCCACCACGTTCCACACGGCATAGGGACGGTTCAGGTCGGCGTAGGTACGATAACAGCCTTCCACGGGCAGATGCAGTTCGTCGGCCGCAAAGTTACGCAGCCGCAGAACCAGCTCCAGTTTCCGCCGCAGGGCGGGCTCGAGCTCGGAGTCCGCCAGCAGCTGACTGATCTCTTTGCGGGCCAGAAGGATGCGGCACTGGCCGGTGATGCTCTGCAGGTAGTAGGAGGCATCCGTGCAGCCGGACAGCAGCAGACAGAGCAGCGGCAGAAGGCAGCGGGCTGTTTTCCTCATGCTCTGCAGTTTACGACACCCGGCACCACGGGAACAGGGGCATCTTTGTCCTTGCCTCCGGGCGGCGGTGGCTATATAAACACTAGGCCTGAATCGGCGAGCTCATTACCGGCGCACCGCAGTCCATGACCGCGCAACACCAATCGATACCGGAGAGTGACATGGTGACCTTGACCGGCAAACAGAAACGCTATCTGCGTTCCCTCGGACATCATCTGCAGGCGGTGGTGATGGTCGGCAGGGACGACATCACGCCCTCCCTCATCAGGGCGGTCGACGAAGCCCTGACGGCCCACGAACTGATCAAGATCAAGCTGCAGGAAGGCTGCGTTCTCGATCGCAAGGAGGTCGCCGAAACACTGTCGAAGAACTGCGGCGCCGCCGTCGCCCAGATTCTGGGCCGAACCATCCTCCTCTACCGCCCGGCCAAGGAGCCGGTGATCATCCTGCCCTGAACCCTCAGTCGATGACCGTCGTCCGCAGCTTCCTCTCCAGCAGCAGCGCCGCAACCTGGTCGGGACGCAACGGCGGATGGTAGAGATACCCCTGGATCTTGTCGCATCCCTTGCCCTGGAGGAATTCCTTCTGCTCCAGGCGCTCGACCCCCTCGGCGACAATCTCGAGCCCCAGGGCGTGCCCCATGGCGATGATGGCCCCGGTCAGCGCCGAATCCTCGGACGCCCGCGGCACGCCCTCGACGAAGGACTGGTCGATCTTCAGCACATCGACCGGCAGCTGCTTCAGGTAGCTGAGACTCGAGTAGCCGGTGCCGAAGTCGTCGATGACGATCCCCACCCCCAGCTGTCTGAGCACCGCCAGCGTCGCCCGGGCCCGCTCGACATCCTGCATAAGGGCGGTTTCGGTGACTTCCAGCGCCAGCCAGCGCGGCTCCAGTCCCGTCGTCTCCAGCACCCGCTCGACCACCCGGGTGAAGTTCCGGCGATGGAACTGCCGGGCCGAGACGTTGACCGAAACCCTGATCGGCGGCAGGTTCTTCGTCTGCCACGACCGGTTCTGCTGGCAGGCCTGTTGCAGAATCCATTCGCCGATTGGCTCGATCAGCCCGGTCTCTTCGGCCAGGGGGATGAAGCGGGCGGGTGAAACCGACTCTCCCTCCGGATCCTTCCAGCAGATGAGGGCTTCGACCCCGGCCAGGGAGTTGCTTCGCAGATCGAGCAGCGGCTGGTAGCGGACCCCGAGTTCCCGTTTCTCGAGGGCTTTGTGCAGACGGTTTTCCATCACCAGCGACTGCAGAAAGCTTTCGTTCATTGCGGGACAGTAGAACTGGAAGCCGTTACCACCCATCTCCTTGGCGCGGCTGCGGGCGATATCGGCGTTCTTGAGCAGCAAGGCGGCATCGTGGCCGTCCCCCGGATAGATGGCGATGCCGATGGAGGCGGTCAGGTGGATGCCGTGTTCGATAAAGGGAAACGGCTTCTTCAGGCAGCCCAGGATCCGTTCCGCCATCGTTCCGGCATCCTCGCTCGAGCGGATGTCGGGCAGCAGAATGGCGAACTCGTCGCCGGAGAACCGTGCCAGGCAGGCCTTTTCGCCGATGCAGTCGGCAAGCCGGGAGGCGATTTCCTGCAGCAGCAGGTTGCCGGTGTCGTGTCCCAGGGTGCGGATGACGATGCGGAACCTGTCGAGGTCGAGAAAGAGCAGCGCGAAAGAACCGCGATCCGGCTTTTCGGTCCAGGACGCGACCTCCCGGTTGAAAAAGCGCTGGTTGTAGAGGCCGGTCAGGTCGTCATGGTAGGCGGCGTGCTCCAGGTAGCGGTCCCGCTCGTGGATCGTGCGCAGGTAGCTGCACAAGAGACGGTAGAGAAAGAGTCCGGTAACCAGGAAGAAGACCAGGTCGCGCAACGGATAGATGCGGGCCCGAAGTTCGGGATCGTCGACCAGCCAGGCGACCACCGGATTGGAAAACAGGGCCCAGCCGGTCCCGATGAGGAGATATAAGACGACAATCCGGGTTTCGAACCCGGTTTTAGACAGTGAAAAGTCGCGAATCCGGCGCAGGGTGTTCATGGCCGCCCTCCCCGGCAGAAGAGCCTGTCAACACCTTACCCCGTTGCGCCGTCTTGTCAAACACGTTCGAAGGGCTCGAACAGACGCTTGTACTCGTCCTGGGCGTAGCGGTCGGTCATGCCGGCGAGGTAATCGCAGACCACCCTTTCGACCGCATCCTTTTCACATTTCTTCCGGTAGCTGTCGGGAAGAAGCGCCGGATTGGCGACATAGCTTTCGAACAGCATGGTCAAAAAGCGCTCCGCCTTGACCCGCATCCGCTCTACCTTGAAATGATGATAAAGTTTTTTATGAAGGAATGACTTCAACTCCTTGTTTTTTGAATGGATTTCGTCGCTGAATCCGATCAGCCTGCGGGATTGGCGGCGCACGTCGTTCAGGGTTTGCACTCCGGCCGCCTCGATGTTTTCGCGCGATTGGCGCACCAGGTCGGTGATGAGACGTCCGATCAGGTGGCTGATGGTCTGGTGGATGTGCCGTTCCTCGTCGATGCCGGGATGCTTCTCTTCGACCTGCTGCCAGGTTTCGCGCCAGAGCCCGATTTCCTGCAGGTCGGCAAGCGCAATGTAGCCCGATTTCAGCCCGTCGTCGATGTCGTGGTTGTTGTAGGCGATCTCGTCCGCCAGATCGATGATCTGCGCCTCGAGGGACGGCCGCCGACCCGGATCGTAGTCGCCGGCGGCGTCGATGTCGGGGTGGTCGTAGTCGGTCGAATGCTTGATGATTCCTTCCCGCGTCTCCCAGCTGAGATTCAGGCCGGGGAAACCGGGATAGCGCTCTTCCAGCTCCTCGACGATGCGCAGCGACTGGCGATTGTGCTCGAAGCCGCCATGATCGCGCATCAGGCGATTAAGTACATCCTCGCCGGTGTGGCCGAAAGGGGTATGGCCCAGGTCGTGGGCCAGGGCCAGAGCTTCGGTCAGATCCTCGTTCAACCGCAGCCGCCGGGCGATCCCCCGGGAGATCTGGGCCACCTCCAGGGAATGGGTCAACCGGGTCCGGTAGTAATCGCCCTCATGGTTGACGAAGACCTGGGTCTTGTATTCGAGACGCCGAAAGGCAGCGCAGTGAATGATGCGGTCGCGATCCCGCTCGAAGGCAGGACGGTCGTCCTTGTAGGGCTCGGGATAGCGCCGCCCGCGGCTGGCACTGCTGCGGGCGGCGTAGGGGGCCAGATCCGGTCGTTCCATCTCTTTCCTCTCCGGGTTGCGACGCCGTTGCGGCAGGCGCCTGGATCTCCTCTCAGCTGCGAAGGTAGGTGGAAGCCCGGCCGATGTCAAGCGGACAGCTCCTGCCGGCCGAACGGAGCCGAGGCGGTGGTACTTGACCCTCAAAGCCTTGACATGCTAGCGTTTTCAAGCTGTTGAGAAGGTGATCTATTATGCGTGTCATCAGTGGAACCGCCAGGGGGCACCGACTGGCGACATTTACCGGCAGGGACGTCCGCCCGACGCCGGACCGGGTCCGCGAAGCCGTCTTCAACATGCTGGCCAGCCGTCTGGACAGCTTCGACGACTGCCGGGTGCTCGACCTGTTCGCCGGCAGCGGCGCCATGGGCATCGAGGCCCTCAGCCGCGGCGCCCGTGAGGCGCTCTTCATCGACAACGGGGCGACCGCCGCCCGGATTGTCGGCAAAAACCTGGCTCACTGCCGGATGAGCGACAGAGGCCGGCTGCTGCGCGCCGACGTCGTGAAGTCACTGGGCCGGCTGGCCGGCGAAAAATACGATCTGATCTTCATGGATCCGCCCTACCACAGCGGCCTCGCCGAAAGAGTACTGCAGCAGTTGGCCGAGGCAGACCTGCTGGCCGAGGCGGGCCTGATCGTGGTCGAGACCGACCGCAAAGAACCCCCGACCGGCGCACCGCTTCGACTGCAAAGATTGCTCGAGCGCCGCTTCGGCCGCGTCAGAATCGAATTTTTCACCCACGAGGATTGACCATGACCAGACACATCGCCGTCTATCCGGGCTCGTTCGACCCGATCACCTACGGCCATCTCGACATCATCCACCGGGGGCTGGACGTCTTTGACGAGATCGTCGTCGCCGTCGCCCGCAATGCGGAAAAGAAGGCTCTTTTCACCACCAGCGAACGGGTCGAACTGATCCGGGCGGTCGTGGGCGACAATCCCCGGCTGCGGGTCGACACCTTCGACGGGCTGCTGGTCAACTATATGACATCGATCGGCTCCCGGGTCATTCTGCGTGGCCTGCGGGCGGTTTCCGACTTCGAGTACGAATTTCAGATCGCCCAGATGAACCATGCCGTCTGCGATCAGGTGGAGACCCTGTTCATGATGACCTCCGTACCCTACGGCTACCTGAGTTCGTCGATCGTCAAGGAGGTGGCCTCGCTGGGCGGCAATGTCGACGCCTTTGTGCCGGAGCCGGTCAGGGACGCCCTGCTGGCGAAGCTGACCGACAGATCCTGAACCCGTTGCGCGAGGAACGAGATGATTACCAGAGAGATGACCATCGGGGAGATTATCCGAAAATTTCCACAGACCATCAGCGTATTCAAGAAGTTCGGTCTCGAATGCAACGAATGCCAGATCGCCCAGTATGAGGCGATTGAAGGCGGAGCGGATGTGCACAAGGTGGATGTCGAGGGCCTGCTCGAAGAGCTGAACAGGGTCATCGAGGAGTAGACACCGCCCTCAGAACACGGCCAGCAGGGGATGAACCTGAGGTATCACCCGGCAGTCGGGATGCGTCCGGCTCAGCGCCGTCTGCCATGACAGCAGCTGCCCGCCCGGCACCAACGGGCGGCCTTCCGCCGTCACCGGCTGCAGGATCAGCGGAGTCTGAGGCAGACAGGCTGCGGCGAGTTCGGCCGCCTGCCGCAGCTCCCGCTCGTCCAGCCCGGGAGCGACCACGATCTTGACCTGGGCCGCCTTGCCCCGACAGACTTCCAGAAAACGCCGATGCGCCTTCCAGGGCGTCGGTTCCCCCGTCACCGAAGAGAGCTTCAGATCGATCGAAAAGAAATCGATCCAGGGGCGCAGCGCCTGCGCCTGCTCAGGCAATGTGCCGTTGGTTTCCAGGTGCACCGGCAACTCGCAGCCCAGTTGCGGCAGCCACTGAGCCAGGGCGGTCGCCTGCAGCAGCGGTTCGCCCCCGGTCAGGGTGATCGCCTGGTGCAGCCCCGGGAAAGACGCCTGCCAGCGCTGCAGCAGGGCGCTCACCTGCACGGCGGCCAAGGGGCTTTCCACCTCACGGAACCGGCCGCAGCCGGGCTCCGTCTCGATGCGACAGACGGACGTCGGCCGAAAGTCGGTGTCGCAGTAACGGCAGGCGAGATTGCACCCGGTCAGCCGAACGAAAATCTGCCGGCAGCCGATGTAAATCCCTTCCCCCTGGAGGGAAGAGAAGATCTCTTTCAGGCCGAGTTCAGTCAAGGCGATAGCTGGCGCAGGCGTTGTCCGACTCCCAGACCCGGACCTCGTCGACCTGGACATTGTCCGAATTGAGTCGGGCGGAGAGCCGTTCAAACAGAAAGCGGCAGATGTGCTCCGATGAGGGGCTGATGTCTTTGAACGGCTCGAGGTCGTTCAGGTACTTGTGGTCGAGTTCGTCGAGCAGCCGGTTGGCTTCCTTCTTCAGCACCTTGAAATCGATGCCGAGACCGGCCGCGTCGAGCTGATGCGCCCTGACCTGAACCTCGACCTTCCAGTTGTGGCCATGCAGGTTCTCGCAGTCGCCCTGGTAGTTGATCAGGTTGTGCGCGGCGGCAAAATGGGTCTGAATGGTCAAACGGTACACGCAGGCACCTCCACGGTCATGATGCGTTGACGACAGCCGAAATGCAAGCCCGGCAGGACGGTTTGCCTCAGTTGCCGGTCTCCTCGTCGACCAGGGTCGGCGGCCCGGGGATCCGGTAGCTCTCGTCCGCCCAGGCCCCGAGATCGAGATTGCGGCAGCGCTCGGAGCAGAAAGGACGCTGCGGGTTGCCGTAATAGGACGTCTTTTTGCCGCAACTGGGGCAGCGCACCGCCATAAGTCTCTTTTTCGCCTCGGCCATCTCTTCTCCTGCTCCAGCTTCCATTCTGGCACGGCAGCCGGGTTGAAGCAAAGGGGGTGAAACGGAAAAGCCCCGGCTGCCGCCGGGGCTGGACTGTCTGGAGCGGGAAACGGGATTCGAACCCGCGACCTTCAGCTTGGGAAGCTGACACTCTACCACTGAGTTATTCCCGCTTGCGGATGCTCATTTTAGGTAGGGTTACTCCCTTTGTCAATGCCCATCTCCAGCTCTTTTTTCAGCCAGTCGATCGCTTCCGTGCGATCATCGACCAGGCCGGCGATTTCGGCCGAAACCAGCCGTTGGAGCAGCCGCCCGACCAGCGGTCCACGGGCAATGCCCAGCTCGGCGGCGAGCTCCGTCGCCGGCACCAGCGGCGGAGGAATCTCTCCGGCGGCGAGCGCAAGCGCGTCGGCGGCCAGCAGCGCCGGCCCGGAGGCGTCGGATTCCCCTTGCCGGCCGAAAGCGAGAAAGTGGAGAAGACAGCAGCCCGGATGCCCCGGCAACTGCTGCAGCCAGAGTCTCCGGCGGCGGCTGGTCGCCGGAACCGGCGGCAGCGACAGGTTCTCCAGCCGATGCAGGCCGAGCAGGGCCTTGAGAGCGTTGCGCGGCAGCCTGAGGCGCGCGGCCAGGGCGCGAACGGCGTCCTCGTCCGGCGCCTTCAGCAGCAGATGGAGCCGGACGAGCGCTGCTGCGCTCCAGCCCCCGGCAATGTCCCGGGCCGCCAGGCGCTCCGGTACGGCGGCGATGGCCGCTTCCAGCGCCTGGATTCGCGTCTGTTCTTCCGGAGTCGACCAGAAACCGACCTTCTTCAGGCCGAGAGACGCAAACAGGTGCAGGCGTTCGATTTCCGCCAGCAACTTCCGCCGCAGCGGCAGGGACAGAATCAGGGCCAGCTCCATGCTTACGCGTTCGCCGGGCAGATCGATCATCGTCGGCGCCGCCCTCTTCATCAGTTCGAAGGTCAGCGGATCGAAATCGAACTCGAGAATCCGGGCGAAACGCAGCCCTCGCAGGATACGCAAGGGGTCCTGCTGCATCACTCCGGGCGTGGTCACGCGCAGCCTTTTTCCGGCCAGGTCGCGCATGCCGCCATAGGGATCGACAAGCCGTCCTTCGGCCTCGTCCAGCGGCAACGCCATGGCGTTGATGGTAAAATCCCTCTCCCCGAGGTCGGCCAGCAGGGAGCCTCCCTTGAAGGGAGAGAGATCGTAGCAGAACGTCCTGCCCGCCTCGTCGCTCAGCACCACCCTGCACTGCCCCCGCTCCCGGTCGAGCCAGAACCAGGAGCCGTCCCCTTCCGTGGCCAGACGCCGCGCCAAAGGTTCGCAGTCCTGTCCGACGGCGAGGTCGATATCCACCAGGGGTCGTCCCAGGACCCAGTCGCGCAGGACGCCGCCCACCAGCCAGGCCGGTTGTCCGTTTCGGCGAAGGCGGGACAGCAGGCGGCCGAACCCGGGCACCGCCTCCAGCGCCGGGCGCATCGCTTTCAGCTCAGGTGTACGCATGAAAACAGACGGGCCCGCTTGTGCGGGCCCGTACGTCGTCAGGGTTCAGTTTCCGGAAACGAAAACAGCTATTCAATGTCCTTGACCGCCTTGTAGATGGTTTCAAACAGTTCAGGAATGTCCTGCTCGGCAATGCAGGAAAAGGCGACCCGCAGATCGGTCGAGCCGATGCTGATGGTGCCGACTCCGTAGGCGTCGAGCAGGTGAACACGCAGCTTCTCGGCGTCGACCGTCTTCAGCTTCAGGCACATGAAATAGCCGGAGTTGAAGGGGTAGTAGCTGAAGGCGTCGGCATATCTGCCGGTATCGAGCACCTCCTTCACCTTCAGCGCCCGTCCCTTCATGGTCTGGTATTTCTGCTCCTTCTGGGCGAGAAACTCGGGGGATTTGAGCGCCTCTATGACAAAGGTCTGGCTCGGATGCGGGCAGTTGGAAATGGTGGCGCGGATGATGCCCATGGTCTTCTTTTCCAGGGCGGTGATCAGCCTGGGCTGCTCCTTCGCCTCGCCGCCGGCGAAGGTGATGAAGCCGGTGCGAAAACCCCAGACGTACTCTTCCTTGGTGGCACCGTCGAGCTTGACCGCCAGCACGCGGGGATGCAGGTTGGCCAGAGCGCCGAACAGCGACTCCTGCAGGCTGTCTTCATAGAAGAGCCCGAAATAGGCGTCGTCAGTCACGGCGATGACGTTGCAGCCCTCATCGGCGACACTGCGGATGGCGTCGACAATGGCCTCCCCTTCCGCCGCGCTGGGCGTATAACCACTCGGATTGTTGGGGAAGTTGAGCAGGACCACGGCCTTGCCCTTTTCCCGCGCCGTCTGCCGCAGGGTCTCGGCAAAGGCGGCGACATCGTATCCCCCTTGCGCGGTGAAGGTGTTGTGCTTGCGGATGACGGCGCCGCGCCGCACGGCGAAGGTCAGGTTGTAGTTGCCCCACATCATGTCGGGCAGCACGATGTGGTCGCCGGCATCGACAAACATGTCGGCGACAATCGACAGGCCGTGGGTCAGGGCGTTGGTGACGACGGGATTGCTGAAGAACTTGCCCTGCAGCGAGGGATTTTCCCGCAGCATCTTTTCCCGCCAGAGGTCGCGCAATTCGGGTTTGCCGGCCGGCGGCGCGTAGGGATAGATGTCCCTGGGGTCGAAAGCGGCGAGCTTGTCCTGAATGCACTGCAGATACATCGGACCGCCGTCCTCGGTGGCGATGCCGATGGTGGCGTTGAAGCGGTGCGCCTTTTCCTTGGCCTCGGCCGACTGGGTCAGAATGCCCTTGGGAAAGAAGAGCTGCCGTCCCAGCTCGGACAGCATTTCCAGAACGTGCGGATTGTCGGCGGCGATCAGTTCGTTCAGTTCCTTGGCCAGGGGGTTCATGTCGTCCTCCACGTCAGTCATGGGTTCGCATTGCCTTGCGGGGATGTTATTAAATCAGTCTGATGTTCCCTTGTCAATCGCGCCGCGCCGTCGCTTCCGTTCGAGAGCGGCCAGCCGCTCCCGCGCCGGGGCGAAGTCGGCATCCACCTCGAGGGCCTGGCGGTAGCGCTCTTCGGCCCGCGGATCTTCCCCCAGCCCTTCGTGGCAGAGTCCGGCCAGGTGAAAGAACTGCGGCAGAGCGAAATCGGCCAGCAACCCGCCCCGCTTCTCGACTTCGCCTAGCCGCTGCAGGGCGGCGGTGAAATCCTTCTGTCCGTGGAGTTCCAGCGCCTGTCCCATGGCCTCCAGATCGTCCATCAGCGGGTAGTCGGGAACCTCCCAGCTGTCGATCCGTTCGATCTGGCCGCGGATGCGGACGGCCAGGGATTCATCACCGTCCGCCGCCAGCAGCTCCTGCCAGCACTGCCGGGCCACCAGGTAATCGCCGATGAGAAAGTTGACCCGGGCGAGGCTGTCGAGGGTCGAGGCCGAACGGTCGCCTAGGCTCCTGGCGCGGTTCAGGGCTCCCAGGGCGGCGAGCAGGTGCCGGCGGCTCGATGGCAGTTCCTGGAACTCGAAGGCGAGCCGGAACCAGCCACGGCCGATCTGGGCCTGCAGGTCGGCCCGCTCCGGTTCAATCAGGGCGAGTATCTTCAGGCAGTTGATCATGCGCCTCAGATAGGGGGCATCGACCTCCTTGCCCCCGATCATCACCGCCTGGGCGGCGAGATCGGCCAGGTAGTGGGGATAGGCGTCGGCCAGCAGGCGCGCGTATGCGGCGGCGTGGTCGCCATCCGGGTTCTGCCGCAGACAGGCGTAGAGTCCTTCGCCGATCGCCTGGTCGGAAGGAATACCGGCGACCGGTTCGAGCAGCGGCAGGGGAATGGCGGGCAGAACGACTTCACGCTGGTCGGCTCCGGTTCTGACCCTGTGGTTGTCCGGCGGCAGCCAGAAATGGAAGACTCGGGACATGCGCGATCCTCCGGCGGGCGCATACGAGAAAAGGTGGGGCCTGACCCCACCTTCTCGCGTTGCAGCTCTGCTTTATCCTGTCAACGGCCTTCGGCCGATAATCTCTGGCTGGGGTGGGAGGATTCGAACCCCCGAATGGCGGAGTCAGAGTCCGCTGCCTTACCGCTTGGCGACACCCCAAAAAGCGGAACCGTTATTTATCAGACCTGCCCTGCCCGGTCAAGGGCTTTTTTTACCTTTTGCCGCAGGTGACCACCTACGGCCTCCCCGGCATTGCGCCAGCTCCCGGCCGGAACGGCTCCCTTGGCGTCCGGCGCGTCTCAGAACAGGGGACGCGGCCGGAGCAGCGGACTGATCCGATCGGCCGGCACCGGCCTGCTGAAGAGAAAGCCCTGCCCCTGTTCGCAGCCGTTCTCCTTGAGGAAACCGTACTGCTCCATGGTCTCGATCCCCTCGGCGACGACCTGCAGGTCGAGACTGTGGGCAAGGGCGATGATGGCCTTGATGATCGCCTCGTCCTCGAGATTGCTGCCGATATCCTTGACGAACGCCCGGTCGATCTTCAGGGTGGTGAGCGGAAAGCGCTTGAGATGGGCCAGGGACGAATAGCCGGTACCGAAATCGTCGATTGCCAGGTGGATGCCGGTTTCAGCGATCCGGTTCATGATGCCCGTGGCCCGCTCGATGTCGTGCATGATCATGCTTTCGGTGATTTCCAGCTCGAGATCGTCTGGTTCGAGTCCGGTCTCGGCGAGAATCCCGAGCACGGTTTCGATCAGTCTTTCCTTGAGAAACTGCCGCGCCGAGATGTTGACGGTCATCCGGATGGGAGCGAAACCGAGATCACGCCAGCGAACGGCATGGCGGCAGGCCTGGCGCAGCACCCATTCTCCCATCGGCACGATCAGCCCCGTCTCCTCGGCCAGGGGGATGAAATCGCCCGGCGAAATCATCCCCTTTTCCGGATGCTCCCAGCGCACCAGGGCCTCCACGCCCCGGACATGACCGGTAAACAGGTCGATCTGCGGCTGGAAGTGGAGCACCAGCTGCTCCTCCTCGATTGCCTGGCGAAAGGACGCCTCGAGCAGCAGCAACTCCTTGGAGCGCGCGTTCATGTCCGGGGTATAGAAGCTGAAGCTGTTGCGGCCGGCCTGCTTGGCCCGAAACAGGGCGGTATCGGCCGCCTTGAGCAGCTCCTTCGGCTCGCCGCCGTCATCGGGAAAAAGACTGATGCCGAGGCTGCCGGTGAGAAACAGCTGGCAGTCCCTGATTTCGAGCTGCGGCGTCAGGGCGGCGAGAATCTTTCGCGCCACTGCCTCGACGTGTTCGGCGGCGGAGAGACTGTCGAGCACGACGATGAACTCGTCGCCGCCGAGACGGGCGACGACATCGCTGTCGCGCAGGGTCGTGGTCAGTCGCTTCGCGACCTCGCACAGCACCAGGTCGCCTATGTCGTGTCCCAGCGAATCGTTGATGTTCTTGAACCGGTCGAGGTCGAGCAGCAGTACCCCGAGTTTCTTGCCGGACTGCATGGCGCGGCTGATCATGCGGCGCAGACGGACCAGAAAGAGGTTGCGGTTGGGAAGTCCGGTAAGCAGGTCATGCTGCACCAGGTAGTCGAGCCGGCTTTCCTTTTCCTGCAGCTGCTCCTCGGCTTCAAAGAGATAGGTGATATCCCTGAATGACTCGATGATGCCCGACAGCCTGCCGTCGGCATCACGAAAGGGCGAGGCCTGGACCTCATAGACCCGCTGCCCCCCTTCCTTTTCGTCGCGATAGTGAACGACGGTCACCGGCTGGCCGGTGGTGCGGACCTCGGCCATGGGACAGGGATGGTAGTCGCCGCTGCAGGGCTGCCGTCGCCCGAGATGCAGCTGGTAGCAGAAGGGATGGTGGCCATCGACCAACAGCATGGTGGCATTGCGCCGCGCCGCCTTGTTCATCAGCTGCACCCGGTGGTCGAGGCCGACGACCAGCAGCGGATCGCAGACACCGTCGATGACTGCCTGCAGAAACTGGCGTTCGTCAAGCAGGCGGTCCTTGTCGACCTTCTGCTCCTGGATGTCGTGCAGGGTGCCGGTCACCGTTCCACAGCCATCGCCCATCAGGGTCACCCGCAGCCAGCGGTCATGGCCGGGAGTGAATTCGAAAAAGAATTCCCCCTCGCAGACCTGCCGCTCCCCTTCCCTCAGGCTGACGCAGAGATTCTGCAGGCTGTCGCGCTGGTTTTCGGTGACGAATTCGGTCAGCCTCCGGCCGAGGCTCTTGCCGCATTCCAGACCGGTAAGCTTTTCCCAGGCCGGATTGAGAAAGACAAAGCGGATCTCGTCATCGAGCTGGAAGAGCACGTCCCTGACCCGGTGCACGACCTGGCGGTAACGCTCCTCGCTCGCCGCCAGGGCCTCTTCGGCCTGGCGGCGGGAGGTGATGTCCTGGACCAGGACGATCCAGTATTCCGTCTTGTCATCCTCGGCTGAAAACCAGGTCGCCGACAACTCGCCCCAGACCAGGCTGCCGTCGGGACGCACGAAACGCAGATCGAGATTCAGCGGCTCTTTGCCGCCGCTGCGGCACCCTTCCAGCCCTCCGAACGCGCGCACGGCATCGTCGGGATGCAGCAGATCTTTCAGGTTGAGCTGCTGCAGCTCGTGCCGGGAATAACCGGCCAATTTGCTGAAGGCTTCGTTGACCTGGAGGAAGAATCCCTCGGGCAGAACCAGAGCCATGCCGGATCCGGCATGTTCGAAGGTCTGCCGGAAACGGGCCTGCATCTCGCGAAAGGCGCTCTCGGCGCTCTTGCGTTCGGAGTTGTCGCGTCCCAGAACGAGGACGGCGGAAGCTCCCTGGATCAGCAGCGGATGCAGGCGCAACTCGGCTGGAAAACGCGAGCCGTTCCGGCGCCGGTGCTCGCCCTCCACGTACTGGTAATCTTCCTCGTGCAGCAGGCTGACAAGCTGGTCAAAGGCCCGCCGGCCAAGGCCCACGGCGCGCAGAAAGGTCGCCGTCTGCCATTCCCTGAGCTCATGACCGTAAATGCGGCAGGCGGCGGCGTTGACCAGCCGCACCTCGCCGTCAGCGGAAAGCACCCACGCCGGATCGGGCAAGGCATCGAGAACCTGTTGCAGCGAAGCCCACGCCTCGTGATTCTGCTTCGGCAGCGACGGGCCGAGCCGGATGAGATTACCGTTCTGCGGTGGATGGGTCTGGGACATGGTCTTTCCGTTCCGATGCGATGGGCAATGCCGCCGTCATCAACTTGTCGACGGAAAGACGTGGCAGGTTTAGCAAAAACCGGGCGGAGCGACCGGCTCCGCCCGGTCGGAAGGACCTAGCGCAGGGCCTCGAGGGCCTGATCGATGCGGGCGACCACCCGCTCACGCCCGAGGATCTCGATCAGCTCGAACAGGTCGGGGCCGCCCCGGCTGCCGGTCATCGCCACCCGCAGTGGCTGCGCCCCCTTGCCAAAGCCGAGTCCCAGCTCGTCGAGAACGGCCTGAAAGCCCTGCTTCAGCTCCGTCGCAGCGAAGGTTTTCGCCCCGGCGAAAACCTCTTTCAGCCTCTCCAGCAGCGGGCGCTGGGCGAGAGTCAGCAGCTTCGCCCGATCCTTTTCGTCGTATTCGACCCGGTCGAGGTAGAAGAAACGCGCCCCTTCGGCCAGCTCGACAATGGTCCGGGCCCGTTCCTGCAGCGACATGACCACCCGCACCGGATCGGGGCCGGCCGCGACGTCGATCCCTTCGGCGACGAGCTTCTCCCGCATCAGGCCGGCAAGACGCTCGGCGTCGCCGGTCTTTATGTAGTGGGCATTCAGCCAGAGCAGCTTCTCCGGGTTGAACACCCCGGCCGAGCGACCGACATGGTCCAGGCTGAACAGCTCGATCAGCTCGTCCATGCTGAAGATTTCCTGGTCGCCGTGCGACCAGCCGAGGCGGACCAGGTAGTTGACCATCGCCTCGGGCAGATAGCCCTGCTCCCGGTAGGCCATGACCGAGGTGGCGCCGTGCCGCTTGGAGAGCCGGGTCTTGTCCGCGCCGAGAATCATCGGCACGTGGGCGAAGCGCGGGACCGGGTAGCCCAGGGCCTGGTAGAGCTGGATCTGCCGCGGCGTGTTGTTGACATGGTCGTCGCCGCGCAGCACGAGATTGATGCCCATGGTGGCGTCATCGACCACGACGACGAAGTTGTAGGTCGGCGAACCGTCGGAACGGCGGATGATCAGATCGTCCAGTTCGTCGTTCCGAAAGCTGATCGGCCCCTTGATCAGATCGTCGAAGGCCGTCTCGCCTTCCTGCGACGCCCGAAAACGCACCACGTGCGGCCGACCGGCCGGCTGGTCGCTCCGGTCACGACAGGTCCCGTCGTATTTCGGCTTGCGCTTTTCGTTGATGGCCTGCTGACGCTTCGCCTCGAGTTCCTCCGCCGTGCAGTAGCAGCGGTAGGCCTTGCCTTCGGCCAGCAGCTGGTCGATCTTCTGCTGGTAGAGTTCGAAACGCTCGGACTGGTAGTAGGGGCCTTCGTCGTAGTCGAGTTCGAGCCATTCCATGGCCCGCAGAATGGCGTCGACCGACTCCCGGCTCGAACGCTCGAGATCGGTATCCTCGATCCTCAGGACGAAGGTCCCCTGCTCCTTGCGGGCAAGCAGATAGTTGAACAGGGCGGTTCTGGCGCCGCCGATGTGCAGATAGCCGGTGGGACTGGGAGCGAAACGGACTCGAAGTTTGGACATTGATAGGATCTCCTGTGAAAAATCGATACGCGCGGCGCCCTCCCTGAACCAATGGTGGCGCGGCCGAACCGCGCCTTTATACTGCACCTGCGGGTCGCTGGCAAGGGGTCAGCGAACGACGATGCCGGCATAGCCGACGACCTCGGACTGATCGCCGGTCACCTCGCCCGAATTGCCGTAACGCACCAGCTCCGCCCGGGTCGCTCCCAGCTCCCCGGCGGCGGCCAGCAGCACGACCGTCGGCATCACGCCGCACATGGTGATGCGGTGTTCGCGCACCACCCGATAGAGGCCTTCCGCATCGAGGGCCAGAATGCGTTCGATGGCGAGCCGGTCCTTTTCGCGGGCGATCTCTCCCGGCTCGTAGTGCGTCATGTCGCTGCTGGCGACAATCAGCGGTCGCGGCTGTCTCGATGCCAGCGACTGGCCGAGACGACGGCCGAGATCGACCAGCTCCGCCAGGGGCCAGTGGGCCAGGCAGATGGGCAGGATGCGGGCGGCGGGATTGCGTCGCTGAATGAAGGGGAGCTGGACTTCGAGGGAATGTTCGCTGCGGTGGGCCAGCGTGTCGGCGGCGAGCATGGGACAGGACGCCAGCACGGCGTCGGCCAGATCCTCGGCGACAGCGACCGGACCCAGGGGCGTCTCCCAGGTGCCCCGGCTGTAGACCGCGCCGGGATAGCCTAAACCGTGGTGATTTGGTCCCAGGACGACCACCTCATCCGGAACGGTCACCCGGGCGAAGACGGCCCCGGCGATGGCTCCCGAATAGAGATAGCCGGCGTGGGGTGATACGACACCGACCGCCTCCTCCTGCCCGTCGACTTGACCGAGAAAGGCGTCAAGCTGCCGTACGAGCGTTTTTCCGTCTGACGGATAGAACTGGCCGCTGACTGCGGGTTTCCTCGGCATCACAACCTCCTCCGTGGGTACATACCGCCCTGCCTGTTTTCCCTTTCCCCTTTACCCTTCGGCAGAGTGTCAATTTAGCGCCTGCAGGCCGATCTTGACGCCGACCAGAATCAGTAGAACGGCAAAGACCTTGACCAGTTTATCATGGGGCAGATGGCCGGCAACACGGACCCCGATCCGGGCCGACAGCATGGAGAACGGAGCCACCAGTCCAAGGACCAGCAGGTTGATATAGCCGGCCGACAGCGGCGGCAGCAGCGGACTGTTCCAGCCATGAAAGACGTAGCTGGCGGCACCCGCCAGGGAAGAGACCACGATCAGGGCGCTGGAGTTGCCGACCGCCAGCTGGATGGGCAGCTGCAGGACGATGACCATCAGCGGCACGGCGATCACCCCGCCGCCGACGCCGAAGAAGGCCGAAAAGGCGCCGCCGGCGATGCCCACCAGCACCAGCTGCCAGAAAGGCGCCGGCTTGTCCCGCTCGGGAGGCAGATAGCGGCGCGAGCGAATCATGCGCAAGGCGACGACGGTCTGCATCAGGGCAAAGAGAAACTGCAGGCTGTCGCCTCGCATAAAGGCGGCAAGCGTCGACCCGAGGGCGGCGCCGGCAATGCCGCCCAGCGCCAGTCCGTAGACCTGCGACCAGTCGACGTTGCCCCGTTTGCGATGCCCGAGCGTGCTGCTGACGGCGGTCGGCAGGATGATGCCCAGGCTGGTGCCGAAGGCCATGTGCACCATGACCGCGGGATCGATGCCGACCAGCGGAAAGACATGCAGAAAGAGCGGAACGAAAATGATGCCGCCGCCGATACCGAGCAGGCCGGCAAGGAAACCCGCCAGGGAGCCAAGAAGGATGAAGAGCAGAACGATGTCCGGCGAGAGCAGGTTCATTGGATGCTGCGGCAAATGAAAAAAGCCAGCCCGACAAGGGGCTGGCCTGTTGCTGAGGTGGAGGCCCCGACCAGATTCGAACTGGTGATGGAGGTTTTGCAGACCTCTGCCTTACCACTTGGCGACGGGGCCGTCGCGACCCGACGGGCCGCCTGAAAAGTGCGGTATTGATATCAAATCCACTGTGGGCTGTCAACAGGAAAGACAGGGGATGCTCACGGAAGCTTTTCCACCAGCACCCAGAACTCCCGTGTCGCCTCCGCCGTGCCGGCGCGGAAGCTCAGCGGAACGCCGGAGACGCGACTGCCGGTGACCACGGAACGGCCGATGTTGACCCACCGGCCGACCGGAACCACCACCCGGGTGGCCAGTTCCTGAAACACGACCGTTTTGTGCCGGCCCTCGCCCCGGGCATCCTCCATGCGCGGCACCAGCTCGAGAGCCACCTGGTCGCCGCTCTGGCGGGGCGTCACCAGAAAACCGGTCGTCAGCCGGCGGTAGTCGATCGTCGTGCCGAAACCCTCGACCTCACCCGCCAGCGCCAGCAACTGCCTGATGAACGGCTCGTCGCGACCGATGCGAATCAGGCCGCTCTCGCCGTCGGCAACCTGAAGCGACTGCTCGCGCGCGTTGTCCGTAGTGCCAAGGCGGTAGCCGATTCGGCCGGTGGCATCGAAGGTTTCACCGATGCTCCGGCGCGACTGGCGGACCCTGATCCGCCACTGCACGGGCACGACATCGAGGCCGCGCAGCGCCCGGTCGACGAGATCGAGTTCGGCCGCTTCGCCGCGGGCGACGATCCGGCCGTTCGTGGCGGCCAGTTTCACCTTGTCTCCCGCCAGCTCTCTCAGGGCGGGCAGAAGCTCGGCGGCGGCGCGGTGTTGCAGCGCAAAGACCCTGACCTCCTCGGCCGAACTGACCGGCGAAGCCGACAGCAGCAGCGCCAGGACAGCGACCGACAGCAGCCGCAAAAGGGTTCTGTTCATTCTCTCCTCCCCGCGTCAGGCTTGAAAACGATCCGGTAGACGCACCCCGCACGGTCGTCACTGAGATAGAGAGCGCCATCGGGACCGACCGCCAGTCCGACCGGCCGTCCCCAGACACCCTTGCCGTCGCGCCAGCCGGCAAGAACGTCCTCGGGGGGACCTGCCGGCCTCCCCTGCCGGAACGGAATGCGCACGACCTTGTAGCCGGTCGGCTGCCGCCGGTTCCACGAACCGTGAAAGGCGACGAACAGATCGTCTCGCCAGGAAGACTCGGCCGCCAGCCCGGCGCCGAAGACCAGACCGAGCGGCGCCGAATGCGCCTGCAGCTCGACGGCGGCCGGACGGGTATCGGCGCAGCGGACGTCCGTACCGAGTCCGGGATCGGGGACCCGGTTGCCGTAACAGAAGGGCCAGCCGTAATCGCCACCTTCGACAACGAGATTGATTTCGTCCGGCGGCAGATCGTCCCCCAGCATGTCCCGGCCGTTGTCGCTGGCCCAGAGCCGGTCGGTACCGGGCTGGAAAGTCAGCCCGACACTGTTGCGCAGTCCCCAGGCATGGATCCGTCCCTCTCCGCCGTCGGGAGAAAAACGCAGGATGGTTCCCCGTCGCGGGTCCTCCTCGAGACAGGCGTTGCAGTCCGAGCCGACCGATACGTAGAGGGCGTCGTCCGGACCGACGGCAAGGCTTCGCGTCCAATGCCCTCCGCCCGACGGCAGATCGTCGGAGATCACACGTACCGCGTCGGCCCGCAGGTCGCCGTCCCTGTCCTGAAGCCGCAGCAGCCGGCCGCTTTCGGCGACCAGCAGCGCCCCGCCGGCGAACGCCAGTCCGTGGGGACGGTCGAGGCCGGCGGCGAATTCGACGGTCTCGTCGGCGAACCCGTCCCGGTCGCGATCAGGAAGCGCCAGCACCCTCCCCTGGCCGGGAAGACTGACGAAGAGCACCCCCCGCGAATCGAAGGCGAGCATGCGGGGAGCAGCAAGGCCATGGGCGAACAGACCGATCTCTGCATGCTCCGGGGCAAAAAGGCGCCTGTTTTTCAGGGTGTTGTCATCTGTCCCCTCAGGCAGTTTCAAGGGTGTCGGGCGCAGATCGCCGGCGATGTCGACGGATGCGGTTCGCCGGTGGAAGAAGCCGTTCGGCCAGATCCGGACCTCGACCGACCAGGCGAGAACGGCGGCCATCGGCAGGGCGAGAAAGAGGTACCAGCTGCTGAACCGGCGCAGAAAGAGACCCAGAGCCAGCGACAGCAGGCCAACGGGCAGCAGCCAGGACAGGAGTTCGGGAAGGGGAAGCCGATCGGCAATGGCGCCGGCGAAGATGCCGGCCGCGAGCAGCAGCGTGAGCAGGACGAAGGAGAGCCAGGTCGGTCTGCGGTCGGTACGCGGTCCCATGAAGCGAGATTACCATATTCCGGCGAAAGCGCAGGAATCTATGGCGGCAGTGAAAGCACCTGGAAACGAAACGGACGAGAGAGGTCGGACCGGTTGCCGTCGACCGCCGGCATGACGCCGCCGCTTCCGGTCGCCTCCCACCCCAAAACAGTGCCGTCGGCATCGAAATAGACGCGCAGCACCCGCCAGGAGGTCCGAACGGGACGCGGATCGAGGGCGGCGTCACCCGTGGTTTCGAGCCGAAAGTAGCTCCAGATTTCGACGGTGCCCGCCGGTACGCCCCGCCGGTCGATCTCGTACCGCCAGAGAGCCGGATCGGTCCGTGTCATCCGCTCGGGCCAGCCGAACAGGTCGACGACCCGGTCACGGTCGGTCGTTCCCGCCACGAGCAGATGACCCGCCTGACGCAAGTCCGGCATCCGGCCGGTATCGAGCGACGGCGCGCAGGCGGTCATCGGCAGCAGCAGCACCAGCATGACCATGTCGGAAAGCCGCATCCTCACCTCCGCAGCGACAAAAGGGAATCTTTCCTTCTTTTCGACAGATGCGGGCGCTTTCTTCAGCCGTTTTGCGATGGGGCGGGATTTTTCGGCCGCCGGTCAACGAATCTTTTCGCGGGATTCGAGTTCCTGTTGCAGCTTGAGGAAATTCTGGTAGCGGACCTCGTCGAGCCGACCGGAGGCCACGGCCTCCTTCACCTGGCAGTCGGGCTCGCGGTGGTGGCGACAGTCGGTGAAGCGGCACGCCCGACCGAGTTCGACGATATCGGGGAAAGCCTCTTCCAGCGTGGTCGTTTCCTGCAGCAGCTGGATCTCGCGCATGCCGGGATTGTCGATCAGCAGGGCGCCACCGGGCAGAACGAGCATTTCGCGTTGGGTCGTGGTGTGCTGTCCCTTGCCGTCCCGCTCGCTGAGCCGGCCGACCACCTGCCGCTCCTCGCCGAGCAGCCGGTTGGCCAGGGTCGATTTGCCGGCCCCCGAGGACCCGAGCATGGCCAGGGTCATCCCCTTGCGCAACCAGGGGGCGAGTGCGTCGAGCCCTTCGCCCCGCAGGGCGCTGACCGGCAAAACGGCCGGACAACCCAGATTCCTCACCTCGTTCAGACAGCGCTCGAGATCGCGGCACAGCTCCATCTTGTTGAGCACGACCACCGCCTCGGCCCCGCTGCCACCGACCAGGGCCAGGTAGCGCTCGATGCGCCGCGGGTTGTAGTCCTGGTCGAGGCCGGTGACGATCAGCACGGTATCGACATTGGCGCAGATGACCTGGGGGACGGCCCGGCCGGGAGCCTGGCGGACGATCGCCGATTTGCGCGGCAGAACAGCATCGACCACCCCTTCCCGGCCCGGGCGTCCCGGCCGGTGGAGAACCCAGTCGCCGACGACCGGCAGCAGGCCGCCCCGGCGGGCGAGATGATGCAGCCGTCCGGGGATGCGGGACTTGAGCTGCCGGCCGTCGCCGGCCAGCAGGGTGCTGAAGGTCCGGCTGGCCGCCATCACCCGGGCAGCCTGCAGTCCCCGCTTGCGCCCTTCGGCGAGCATGGGCTCCAGTTCCGGATACCAGCCGAGTTCGCGAAGCCGTCGGTCAGACATGGTCGAGTTCCAGCAGATGATCGATCATCGGAAAATAGAGAGCCGCCCTGGCTCTTCGCCGCTCATCATAGAGACGAATCAGCGCCAGGTAAAGGGCGAGCTGCCGCCGGTACCTGTCGGCTTCGCGGGCGAGAAAGTCGTCCAGGGATTCGCCCCTGTCCGGCTCGCTGGTCTTGAAGTCGACGACCCAGCGACAGCCGTCGGAGTCAACGAAGGAACGATCGACCGCCGCGTGCTGCAGCCGGCCGTCGACCATGCCGTGCAACGCCAGCTCGACCTGCACCTCGGAGACGTCGCCGAACAGGCGCGACCAGTGGCGGCCGTGGCAGACGTTCTCCATGGCCCTCAGCACCCTGACGGCGGCGTCCCGGCGCCGGTGCCAGGGGATACCACCCTGCACCAGGAGCTCCTCCCAGCGGGGAACCATGGCGGCCAGCTCCTTCCGTGACGGCCGGCGGTCCGGCAGACGCTCGAGCAGCTGATGCACCAGGTTGCCGACAATCCGCCACTCCATGGCCCGCAGGCTGATTTTCAGCACGCCGACCGGTTCGTTATCGCCACTGTCGGAGGGAAGCTGGCCGGTCGCGACGCGGGTGT
Source organism: Geothermobacter ehrlichii (assembly GCF_008124615.1). Taxonomy (NCBI): domain Bacteria; kingdom Pseudomonadati; phylum Thermodesulfobacteriota; class Desulfuromonadia; order Desulfuromonadales; family Geothermobacteraceae; genus Geothermobacter; species Geothermobacter ehrlichii. The sequence continues at coordinate 466,328 of NZ_VNIB01000001.1, read as the reverse complement.
CGAGCGCCGGCGCCAGTTGCGGCAGCCGCCAGTCGGCCGGCAGCCGCCAGAGAAGGTTGCCGGCCGGCTCCTCTGTCACCGGCGTCCCTGTCGTTTCCATCACCCTGGCCTGGCCGGCGACGGCGGGCCAGATCCGCTCCAGAAAGGAACCGGCGGCGGGGCGCAACTCGCCCTTCCCGTCCTCGCGGACCTGTCCGAACAGATGCAGCCGTCTTTTCGCCCGGGTGGCGGCGACATAGGCCAGGCGGGTGATCTCTTCGCGGTCCCGGTCCTGCTGAATGCGCTGAATGGCCTCATAGGTACGATCGGGGTCGGGATCGTCGGCCCGCCTGACGGAGGCGAGCAGCAACCCGAAGTCGGGGTGATCGAGCCAGTTCAGCAGCGGCCTGGCGCTGGACTGGGTGGTGCGGCCGAGTCCGGGCAGGATGACGACGTCGAACTCCAGTCCCTTGGCCTTGTGGATGGTCATCAGCTGCAACCGGCCGTCGGCGCCGGGGTCCGGGGAGGCGAACAGCTGCCCGAGCCGCCGGTCGAAGCGATCGAAATCACGCAGATCGCCGCCATGGTCGAATTCGTCCAGCAGCTCGAAAAAACGTTCGGTGTCCGGCAGCTCCGTCGCCGGCACGCAGGCCGGGCCGCCGAGAGCCAGCCAGGTCGCCTCGATCAGCCTTCGCAACGGCACCCGGCCCCGCAGTTCGAGCGCCCGCTCAAGGGACGGCCTGATCCTTTGCCAGCGACGATGCCCTTCCTCCGACAGCCGGGAGAACAGCTCCCGCTGGTGTCCGCCCTCGTCGAGCAGCTCCCAGACGCTTCGCGTTCTGTCGCCGGCGATGACCGCTTCGAGGTCGTTCAGGGTCAGGCCGCACCAGGGAGCGCGCAGCAGCGCCAGCCAGCTGATCCGGTCTGCGGGATGCAGCAGGGCCCTTGTCAGCGACCGCAGGTCGAGAATCGACTGCCGCTCCGCCAGACTGTCCAGGTCCTGCCCCTGAAAGCGGATCCCTTCGCTTTTGAGCAGCGCCACGATCTCGCTCAGATGCGACCGGGCCCTGGCCAGAACGGCAACGGTCCATTCGGGCCGTGAGGTCCGGTAGGCTCTGACCAGCTCGACGATCCGCTCCGCCTCCCGTCGTCCGTCGCTCTCCGTCTGGACTTCGAGGCTGACCGCCTCGCCCCCGTCATCCGGCCGGCTGGCGACGGCCCGGCGATAGGGGATGGCGCAGCGCAGGCTGTCCTCACGGGCAGGAAAGGCCAGGGAGAAGGTGTCGTTCACCCAGTCGACGATCCCCTGCTGTGAGCGGAAATTGGCGCTCAGCTGCAGCAGCTGCGGCCGGATCATGCCGAACCCGCGCTGGCAGACCTGCAGAAAGAGGGAAACCTCGGCCTGGCGGAAGCGATAGATCGACTGCATCGGGTCGCCGACCAGAAAGAGGGTGCGGCCGTCGCTGCCGCTCCAGCCGGCGGTCAGTCGGCGCAGAAGTTCGAACTGGATGATGGAGGTATCCTGAAATTCGTCCACCAGGATGTGCCGGATCCGGCTGTCGAGCTGCAGCAGCAGCTCCTCCGGATGCTCTTCGTCGCCGAGGGCGCGCAGGGCGGCACCGGCGATCTCGACAAAATCGACCTGGCCGGTGAGGCGAAAGACCTCGAGCAGCTCGACGACCGCCAGCGGCAACAGCTCGACCAGGGCATCGAGCATGATCCATCCGGCGTCCGGATACCGGGACTCCGGGCGGTCACGGTAGGCCAGCATGGCCGCCTGCGCCTCGTCGTTCACCGCCAGGGAGGCAAGCAGGGCCTGCATCCGCCCTTTCGCCTCGGCCCCCTCACGGCCGGCGGGAAAACCGAGACGGCGGTCGACGCTCTTGCGCACCTGCCCCTGCGCCGTCAGCAGCAGCTTCAGCAGTCGGTCCCAGAGGGCGAATCGCGCCTCCACCGTTCCTGCGTCCTCCAGGCGGTCTGGCAGCCCGGCCAGGGGTGAATCGTCCTGCCCTGCCAGATTGCCGGCGGCGTAACGGGCCAGATCGAGCAGTTCGTCCCGCCAGGGGGCCAGGGCCTGCTCCAGCCGCCGCAGCAGCCCCAGGCAGCACGCCCGCAGGTTGGTCTCGAGCTGCTGACGCGCCTGCTCGTGCCGCTTGCCAAGGACCGTGCGCAACCACTGGTCGCGGCGGGCCAACATGTCGACCAGCATGTCGCGGATCAGCCCCAGCCGGTTGTCGAGATGATCGAGCAGGCAGGCGACGGCATCGGCTTCCGGTCCCTGCCCGTCGAGTCGCGCCAGAAGCCGGTCGACTGCTTCGCGGTAGAGATCGTCGGGAAAATCGGTGACCTGCGGCTGGCCGCCGAAACGGCTGAGCCAGGGCATCCGCCGGGTCAGGAAGGCGCAGAAGCTGTCGATGGTCGTCAGGCGCAGCCGGGAGGGATTGTCGAGCAGATTCCAGCCGCCTTCGCGGTCGCGGGCCAGCGCTGCCCGGGCGAGCTCCATGGTCCGGCGCCGGTGTTCCTCGCCGGGTGTGTCGACACCGGACGCCGCTTCGCCGAGGGCGAGAAGCACCCTGCCCTTCATCTCCTCGGCCGCCTTGCGGGTGAAGGTGATGGCCAGAATCTCCTCCGGCTGGTCGACAACCGCCAGCAGCCTGAGCAGCCGCTGCGAAAGCAGCTCGGTCTTGCCGGAACCGGCCGGGGCCTGCACGATGAAGGAACGGGTCGGATCGAGTGCCGCCTCCCGCTCGCCGGCATCGGGCGGCCGTACGCTCGGCAGCATCTGTGCATCGGTCATGCTTCCGCCTCGCTGTCCTGTTGGTTCTGTTGCCGTTCGAGAAGCCGGCAGACCGGCAGGCCGTCGCAGTAACGGCAGGCCTTTTCGCTATCCGTGGGATCGACCAGGGCCCGGCCGGCGACGAACTCGTCCGCCACCTCGGCAAGCGCCCGGCGCCAGTGCTCGACAAGCTGCAGCCAGTCGTCCCAGCCCTTTTCGGCGAAAAGCTTCTCCTGCTGCCGCTGCAGGTTGCCCTGCCACGGGCTGTCGGGATGAACGACGCCGTAGAAGCGGCAATCGGACGACCGGCAGTGTACGCGGGCGAAAACGGCCCCGGCCACCTCGTGCGCCGGAATCTGCAGACAGTAGAGCGGCAGCTGTGGCTCGGTGACTCTGTCATCGAACCACTGTCTGTGGTCCGGCTGCCCGGTCTTGTAGTCGATGACCAGCCGCCGGCCATCCGCCAGCCGGTCGATGCGGTCCACCCTGGTGCGCAGCAGCAGGCCGCCGATCCGCACCTTTTCATCCTTTTCGATGGCCTCGACCGAAAACGCCTCGCGTTCTCTTTCCAGCGCCAGCCAGGTGCGGCCCAGCCGCCTCAAGCGCGCGATTTCGAGCATCCGCTGCCGTGGTGGAAGATCGCGCTTCTCACGATTTTCGAACGCGCCAACAGCCTGCTCGGCGGCAGTGGCGAGCAGATTCTCGAGCCCGCTTTCGCTCAGCCGGCGCAGCCCGTCCAGGTCCTGCAGCTGCCGCCAGATTTCCTGCAGCAGGTTGTGCACAAGGGTTCCCCGGCTCATGCCGTCGAGTCCGCTCTCCGCCTCGGGCAGGGCCTCGGCCAGGAGCCGGTAATGGAGAAAGGCGCGAAACGGGCAGAGTGCCTGGTCCCGGAGAATGCCGGTGCCGCCGCTGAAGATCCTGCCGGGCGGCAGCGGCGGTCCGAAGCCGTCGTCGACCGCGACCAGCCGGCGGCTGCCGGCGATGGCGGTGACGGGACCGGCGCACGGCGTTGCGAGATCGAGCACGTCCGCCGAGGTGTCGATCAGCGGACTCGGCCGGTATTCGGCACCGTCGATCATGGCCGGCCAGCTGACCACAATGTCGCCGGCGGCATGCAGCAGCCGGCGCCAGCTGTTTCGGGCAAAGGCGAGTTCGCGTTCGGCATCGGCGTGCGGCATACCGTACTGCCGCTGCAGCGCCAGGGGCAGAAAGGGGTTGGGGGAAGGCGAAACGGGCAAGGCGCCGTCATGAAGCCCCATGATCCACAAATGATCGAAATGCTGTCCCGCCGATTCGAGCAGGCCGAGGACCTGAACACTGAAATCGCTCCGGTCGGTCTGGAATTCGGTCTCCCGGGCCAGCCTGGCGACCAGGGAGACCGCCTCCTGCCGTCCCATGGGCGTGGCGACAGGATCGAGGGACGCCAGTTCGGTCAGCAGTTCCATGAAGCGGTCGACCGCCTGCCAGCTGCGGCTGTCGAGCTTGCCGTCTCCCGGCCAGCCGACGGCCTCGAGCAGGTTGGCCATCCGCTCGGCCCAGCTTCCGGGCAGATGCCGTCCTCCCTGCCGGTTCCAGCCGAGCAGATGGTCGAGCAGATCGACAAAGGCGGGGACGCGGCCCTGCCGGGCCGCCTGGCGCCGCAGCCTGGCAAGGCTGACCACCCGCTGCTCTCTTTCCCGCAGGACCAGGTCGAGGCGGGCCCGCTCCTGGCGTTCTTCATCCCCTCCCCTGACGAAAGGGGAGCGCAGCAGCCAGCTGATATCGGCCAGTTCGACCTGACCGCCCAGCCCGACGAGAGTGAGCGCCGCCCGCACCGGTCCTTCCCGATCGAGGGGCAGGCCGAGAGAAAAATTGACCGGCGCCATCCGGTCCGGCTGCAGGCAGCCGGCTGCATCCAGCTCGGCCAGAAGGGCGTTCTGCAGTCGGCCCCGGTATTCGTCCAGCCGCGGCACGACGATGCCGATGCGACTGTCGGGCTGCCGCTCCAGGCAGAAACGCACCCAGCGGGCGCACTGGCGGACTTCGTCGTCCGGGTCGGCCGCCCGGCAGAGGCGATAGCCCCCTTGCGGAACCTGTTCGGGCGGCGGCTCGACCTCAACGTCGCAGCCGGCCCGGCGCAGCACGTCCATCAGCCGCTCGTAGACCGGCTCGAGGCTGTCGAAACCGGCCAGATAGAGACGTGATGGCGGCTCGATCCGCCCCCGGTGCAGGGCCTCGATCAGCAAAGCCGGCAGATGATGCAGTGAAAGCCATCCCCGTTCGCCGGCTTTCTGCTCCCACCGGCTCAGCCAGCGGGCGAAAACCCTGCACTCTTCGCTGGCCTGGCTATCCCAGTTTCGTACTTCGTGGCTCAGAAGAAGCCGCTGCGCCTCGGCTGCCTGCCGGGCGCTGGCGGCGATACGCAAGAGCGACAGTCCGGCATGGGCGGACAGGTCTTCCTCGATGACCTCTTCCCACAGGCGCAACACCTGTCGTTCGCTCAGCACCCGGCCCTCGAGGCCGAGAGTCCCGATGCAGCCGGCGATCCAGGCCTTCAGGGGGAGGATGGCCGGACGCGGCCAGAGAGAACGTCCCTGCTGCTGCATCCGCCGGTCGAACTCGGCCGTCAGCCAGCCGGCCAGCCGGCGGTTGACGGTCAGGACCAGGGCGCCCGCCGCCGCGGCATCCAGCGCTTCGCCGGCCGTCGTCATCCGCCGCTCCTTTCGTCTTCTGGCTGGCGCTTCAAAACCAGCAGCATCCCGGCCGCCGCCAGGACACCGGCCAGATCCGCCAGCAGGTCGCCCCATTCCGCCTGACGAGTCGTGGTGAGGAGAAACTGGGCGACTTCGACGAGGGCGCCGTAGGAGAGGCTGGCCAGACCCGCCAGGTAGAGACGCCGCCGCAGGGAGGAAAAGGAGATGGCAAATGTCCAGAGGCAGGTCAGCAGTCCAAAGGCGAGCGCGTGCGACAGCTTGTCCTGTCCGGGAAAAAAGGCAACCGACGCCGGCGCATCGTTGAGAGCAAGCACCAGAATCGTCACCATCCAGCCCAGTGCGAGCAGACGGAAGATCCCTCTGTATTTGACTGCCACCGATTCAACCATATAATCCCTCCACAGCCAGCAGGCCGGTCAAATGATATGATGTGGATTAAAGATGGTGGCGAACAAAAACCGTCGCCTCCGCCCTCATTCCAACCCGGCCAGGAGACAGAATATGACATTTCTGCCCAGATGCCATCTGCTGCCCGTCGTCTTCGTCCTGCTACTGGCGGGCGGCTGTGCCGCCCTGCATCCGAAACCGCCCCAGGTCAGCCTGGCGGCGCTGCAGCTGACCGATGCCAACCTGAGCCATGCCCGGCTGACCGCCCGGCTGGAATTGCACAATCCGAACCCCTATGCCCTCGACATCAGGGGCGCCGACTACCGCCTGGCGCTGAACGGCGTCGAGGTCTCGCGCGGCCGGACCGACAACCCGGTCCGAATTGAGGCCAACGGCAGAGGCTATCTCGATATCGATCTCGTCGCCTCCTACCTCGACCTGCTGAAGCTGCTCAGAGGATTGAAACGGGCAGACACGGTCGACTATCTGCTGGAAGGCACCCTCGACCTCAGCGGCCCCGGCATCGTCCATCTGCCCGTCCCCATCCGCCGACAGGGTTCGATCAGTCTCGGCGACCTGCTGCCCTAGCAGGCTACCCAAAAACTGTCGCGGCTGGCGAGTCCCCGAGTCCGCAAGCCCTCGACCGGCAGATCGGCAAGTGTACGAACCACTCCGCCCTACTCCGGCTCGGTCAGGGATACGCTCAGCCTCCGTTCGCCATCGCTGAAGATCACCCGGTCACGCAGGATCTTTTCGACCCGGTAACCTTCGACGACCGACCCGGTCATGACCGGCAGATCATTGATGATCGCCATGCGGTTTTCCGGGGCGTCCTGGTAGACGATGCCCGAAACGGTCAGGGGAACGGCATCCGCTTCGGTCTTCACTGGCCGGCTCGCCTGCGGCTTACCGGCCGCCAGGCCGCTTGCCTGGCGGCCGCCCCCGCTGGCAGAGAGCGCGGAAGAGGTCGATGGCTCCGGGCCGGGCGTCTCGCCCAGCGGTGGCCGTGGCACGGCGGTGACGGCTTTGCCGGCGGATTGCCCCGGCACCGCCTCGCCGGCTGGCGGCTGCACGACAAATTGCGGTCCTTTTTTTGCTCCCAGGTAATAGATGCCGCCGGCCAGCAGAACAAGAACCGCCAGCAGCACCGTCGTCCAGATGGCCGGCCGGCTGCCGGAGCCTTTGCTCCGTCCTTCACCGCGCAAAATATCGGCGGCGATATCGACCCTGTTCTCGCCTGAACGGACCTTCTCCTCTTCGAGTTTTCTTAAAGCCTTCAGGATCGAACTCATGACGCATCCTGTCCCTTTTCGGGAGTTTCGCCCAGACGGGCTTCGGGATAGCCGCAACGCCGGTAGAGCAGAATCAGGCTCTGCGGGCCGACCCGCCCGTCCTGGACCAGGCCGGCCTCGGCCTGAAACCGGGTGACCGCCTCAATGGTCGGTTCGTCGTAGACACCGCTGGACAGCCCGCGGGCGTAACCGCCCCTGGCCAGCAGCCGCTGCAGCCGGGTGACGGCCGCCCCGCGCTGGCCACGACTGCCGACAAAGGGTATCTCCTCGTGATTCTTCCACAGCAGATAGGCCCGGCCCGACCAGAGACCGGCGAGTTCATCTTTCGTAAGCCTCCCCTGACCGACCTGCTCGGGAAAAACCCGGAAGCTGTCGCCACGGCGGGAAAGAAGGACCAGATAACGCGGCTCCGCTTCGCCCGGCAGGGTCAGCTCGAGCAGAACGGGGAGATCGAACTTAAGCAGATCGTCCAGCGAACCGTCGAAACGGGTCAGGGTGAGGCCCCTCCGGCGACAGGCCGCCATCAGCTCCGGCAAAGGCGTTTCATCGCCAGTCTCCAAGGCGACCCCCCAGAGGGACGCCAGCCTGACGATTCCCGGGGCCGGGCTGCGACCGGAACTGACGGTGGCGAGCTGGCGGCGTATCCCGTCGACGCGGGCGTAGAGCTCACCGACAGCCGGCGTTTGCCGAGCGGCGGCGACCGCAGTGGCGCCGGAAGGGCCCTTCTCCGGCAGCGCCCCCCCCTGAGAGAGCGACCAGCGCCCTGCCTGCGGATCTTCGGTGTCGCCGAAGCGGTTGAGCGTGTCCGACAACAGCGCCAGGGCGAGCAGAAACCCGCCGAGCACCAGAACGAATCCGACACTCCACCACAGACGACGGCGTCGCCCCAGTCCCCGTTCGGCTCCTTCCCGTCCCAGCTCGACCAGGACCTGGCGGACATGACGGCGTTCAACGATGCCGGCATCGTCAGCATAAGCGGCAAGCAGCGCCCGGTCGCACAGAACGTTGATCAGGCGTGGATTGCCGCCGGTTCGTTCGACGATGCATTTCAGGGCGCCTTTGTCGAAAAGCCCGCGGGCGCGGCCGCCGGCGACGGCGATGCGATGCTCGATGTAGCGCACGACGTCTTCCGGCACCATCGGTTCGAGACGGTAGCGCACGGTGATCCGCTGCCGCAACTGGCGCAGCTCTTCGCGATCGAGCATGCTGGCGAGTTCGGGCTGACCGACAAGCACGATCTGGATCAGCTTGTCGGTTTCGGTCTCGAGGTTGGACAGCAGGCGGATCTGCTCCAGCACCTCGGGAGCGAGATTCTGGGCCTCGTCGATGATCAGCACGACGGTACGGCCGACCCGGTTTTCTTCGAGAAGAAAACGGTTCAGCCCCTGCTGCAAATCATCGAGGCTGTCACCGGCACCGGCAATGCCGAACTCGCGGACGATGTTGCGCATCAACTCGATCGCCGACAGGCTCGGATTGAAGATCAGCGCCAGCCGGTAGCGATCGTCGGCAAGCTGGTTGAGCAGGGTACGCAGAACCGTAGTCTTGCCCGTGCCGACCTCGCCGGTGATTTCGATGAAACCGCAATGATTCTGGATGCCGTAGAGCAGATGGGCGAAGGCTTCCTTGTGGGTGCCACTCAAAAAGATGAAATCGGGATTGGGAGTGATGTTGAACGGTTTTCTTTCGAATCCGAAATGCTGCAGGTACATGCCTCGCCCCTTGTCAAAACCAGGCATTAATGTTCCATAACCCCGCGCCCATTGCAAGGGAAAGAGGAGAGAAACCGTCGTCTGCAGCCGGCTTACAAGCGGCAGACAACCTGTTATTATTGAGGTTGACCTCTCGCAGGAGACAAACGAATGGAAGATTGGAAAGTTTACACCCACCGGGAGCGCATCGCATACTTTTCCATGGAGATCGGTCTGTCGCAGGACATCCCAACCTACAGCGGCGGCCTCGGCATCCTCGCCGGCGACACCATCAAGAGCGCGGCCGACCTCAAGGTTCCCCTGATTGCCATCACCCTGTGTCACCGCAAGGGCTACTTTCGCCAGACGCTGGACGAACACGGCTGGCAGCACGAACATCCGCGGCCCTGGCAGCCGGAAAAGTACATGGAGCTGCTGCCGGTCAAGACCCTGGTCAGCATTGAAGACCGCGACGTCAAGGTACAGGCCTGGCTCTACCGGGTCAAGAGTCCTACCGGCGGCGTGGTCCCTGTCCTCTTTCTCGATACCGACATCCCCGGCAACGCCGACCAGGATCGCCGGCTGACCGACCATCTGTACGGCGGCGATCTCGCCTACCGCCTGAAGCAGGAGATCATTCTCGGCATCGGCGGCGCCCGGCTGCTCAGCGCCCTCGGCTTTCGCATCCGCAAATATCACATGAACGAGGGGCACGCCAGCCTGCTGACCCTCGAACTGCTCAACCGTTGCCGGCGTCACGTCGAGGACAGCTGGGACGAGCGGACCGCCTGGGACACCCAGATGGTCGCCGATCAGTGCGTCTTCACCACCCACACCCCGGTCGAGGCCGGGCACGACCGATTCCCCTACGACATGGTCGAACGGATTCTGGGGAAACAGGTTCCCTATCCCCTGTTGCGCGAACTTGCCGGAAAGGACGAGCTGAACACCACCCTGCTGGCCCTCAACCTGAGCCGCTATGTCAACGGCGTCGCCAAGAAGCACGGCGAGGTTTCCAAGGCCCTCTTTCCCGGGTTCGAGATCCACGCCATCACCAACGGCATCCATCCCTTCACCTGGGTTTCACCCTACTTCGTCAGTCTGTACGACCGTTATCTGCCGGGCTGGGCCAACGAACCGGAGATGCTGGTCAGGGTCGACCTGATCCCGGATGACGACATCTGGGACGCCCACATGGGCGCCAAGGCCTACCTGCTGCAGTACATCCGCGAAACCACCGGCATCGAACTCGAAACCGACGTTCTGACCATCGGCTTCGCCCGCAGGGCGGCGACCTACAAGCGGGGCGATCTCATCTTCACCGATCCCGAGCGGCTGCTCGCGATCGCCGGCGGCAGGCTGCAGCTGGTCTTCGGCGGCAAGGCCCATCCCCAGGACACGCCAGGCAAGGAGATCATCCAGCGCATCATCGGCAACATCAGGAAATACGGCGACCGGATCCGGGCCGTCTATCTGCCAAACTACAACATGGAAGTCGCCTACAGGCTCATTCCCGGCGTCGATCTGTGGCTGAACAATCCGATCCGCCCGCTCGAGGCTTCGGGAACCAGCGGAATGAAGGCGGCCCTGAACGGCGTTCCCAACTTCAGCGTACTCGACGGCTGGTGGATCGAGGGGCATATCGAAGGAGTGACCGGCTGGAGCATCGGTCCGAAGCCGAAGGATGTCAAACCGGAAGCCGACACTACCGAATCTGACGCCCGCGATCTCTACGACAAGCTGGAAAAGGTCATCATGCCCCTCTATTACCGGGACCGGGCTGGATGGATCCAGGTGATGAAAAACGCCATCGGCAAGAACGGCTACTACTTCAACACCCATGTCATGATGCGCCGCTACGTCACCGCGGCCTATCTCGCCTGACGAAATAGAAACCTATGGCAGTTGGCGTGCCATCATGACATTTTCTTACATACTGCAGTTTCGGATATCAGTAACGGTCGACGGAAGCCTCCAGGCGGGCGAGACCAGCTCGAACTAGAGCAGAGTATCGATGGCGTCAAAGTCAAGCGACTCCTCGGCCAGGCGCTGAACCAGGTTGATCTTCTCCTCGTCTTCGGCGGTGATTTTCGAAACGTAGTTCTCGAGGGTGGAAAAGATTTCGGCGGTGGTTCTTTTCTCGCAGCGCAGGTAGGGGATGCCGCTGTCGTCGATGATCTTCTGGGTGACGTCGGAAACGGACGCCACCCCGGTAATCACCAGACCACAGATCTTTTCGTAATATTCCGGCATGTGATAGAGGGTCGAAAGCGTGACCAGCAGTTCGTCCCGCGAGCTGGTCACCACCAGCAGGGTCGACGGCTGCAGCAGGTCGACGACGCGCTGGGTCGACGCCGCGCCCAGCTGCACGTGATGCACGATACGGGCCGCCTGCTGGCTGTCGGCCTCGAGCCTGAGGTCGAGCAGGCGGGAAACGTTGAGCAGGGTCGGGTTGGCCAAAATCTGCGAATAATCGAAGCCGCCCAGCACCCTGATGCCCCGGCGGGAGAAGGCCTGGCCGAGATAGTGCAGCACCATCTCCCGCTTTGCGGGGAGAATCTTGTTGGGAAGAACCAGCTTCACCTCGGCGCCCTCGGCTTCGAACAGGGCCAGATTCAGGTGGATGTCGTCGATGGCGCTGCCGATGCCACCACCGGCGATCATCATCACCGGCGCGTCGAGGGCCTTGGCCACTCGGGCGTTGTTGATTCCGGCCACCGATCCGACACCGGTATGCCCGGCACCCTCGATCACCAGAAAATCGCATTCCTTCTCCAGCTCGGCACAGGCTTTCTCGATCCGCTCCATCAGCGCCTCGGGGCGGATATAGCCGTCGAGAATCCGCTTGGTGTCTCCGGGGTGCAGCACCACGGGCGACATCAGGTCGACCCTGTCGCTGAGCCCGTAGACGCGGGCCATCAGCTTGGCGTCCATGTCGACATCCCGCCCCTCGAACCTGGCCAGCTTGGGGCCGAACGGCTTCATGAAGCCGATACGGTCGTATTTCTTGCCTGCCATGTGTAGCAAGGAAAGACTGATGGTGGTCTTGCCGCAGTGCTGGCCGGTCGCCGCCACAAAAACCTTCTTCGCCATGGGTGTCGTGGGATCCTTTCGTCTGGTTTCGCGATCTCAACGATAGCACAAAAAGGGAGAAAGCGAACCTTTGTACCGGGCCGTTTACGGTCGGTGCCCGAAAACAAAAAGGCCCGTTCCGCAGAACAGGCCGAAGTTGGTGACAGACAGTCCGCTGTGCCGTCAGACACCCTGCCAGAGTCTGAAGCGGCCGGTATCAAGATGGACGAAATTCGATTTCGGGTAATAGCCGACACCGCCAAGGCGCAACTCGACGGCGGCCCGATGCAGACGCTTCAGCCCACAGCCCGGCAGGCGGATGTCGATCGCCCGCCCCTGCATGTGCAGGCTGTTTTTGGCCACACCCTTGCTGCGCCGGCGCAACAGGGCATTGGTCGCCGGCGAACGATAGCCGGATATGACCTCGATTTCGGTGCAGACACCGAGATTGCTTTCGGTCAGATAGAGCAGATCGAACAGGCGCGGGTCGATGGTGGTCACCTCGCCGGTTCGGTAGTCGCGCAACAGGTGATTCAACTCCGCCAGCACATCCACCTGATAGGTGCCCTTGACACAGTAGGGTACGTTGCGCAGGCGCTCGCCGGTGTGCAGATTGTGCAGACTGAGACAGCGCGTTGACGTCAGATCCTTGCCAACGCGGGCAAAAACCGGCACCGGCAGAAGCAGCGCCAGGCTGCAGAGCATGCCGTTTCTCAGAAAGGTTCTCCGGTTCAACATGGCGAAATGATTTGAATTTCCCCAGAACGATTGATGGCCGAACTCGTCGGCATCCGCATCCCGGCCAGCCGGTCGGAATTTCGCCGCAGATTTCATGCAAGATTGCAACCAAATATTCAAGATATTCAAGGGAAAATGGCGGCCCCGACAGGATTCGAACCTGTGACCCTTCGCTTAGGAGGCGAATGCTCTATCCAGCTGAGCTACGGGGCCTTTGGCATCAGAACTTGAGCAGGCTGAAAACCTTTCCTTCCGGCAGACGCTTGCGCCCTTCGAGGAATTCGAGCTCAGCCATGAAAGCGCATTCGACGATATCGGCCTCGAGCTGGGTCACCAGGTCGACAACGGCGGCGACCGTGCCGCCGGTGGCCAGCAGGTCGTCGGCGATCAACACCTTCTCCCCGGGCTTGAAGGCATCGATATGGATCTCGAGGGTGTCGGTGCCGTACTCCAGCTCATAGGTCTTCTGCAGGGTCTTCCAGGGAAGCTTGCCGGGTTTGCGGACCAAGGCGATGCCGGCGCCGAGCTTGTAGGCCAAAGCCGAGCCGAGAACGAACCCCCTGGCCTCGACGCCGACCACTTTCTGGATGCCCCTGCCGACATAGCGGTGAGCGAGAAGGTCGATCATGCGGTGAAAGCTGGGACCGTCCGCCAACAGGGTAGTGATATCCTTGAAGACTATCCCCTTCTTCGGGAAATCGGGGACGTCACGAATGATCTTTTTCAGTTCCTCCACGTCAACCTCTCATTCTTCGACCGGGTCGCGGCCGTCGGCCCTCTTTTCTGCCATAATTCGCCGCAACTTTTCAAGACTCTTCGCCTCGATCTGGCGTATACGCTCGCGGGTCACCCCGAAGCGCCGGCCAATGGTGTCGAGGGTCTGCGGCTCCCTGTCATCAAGCCCGAAACGCAGGCTGAGGATCTCCCTCTCGTTTTCGGTCAGGGTCTCCATCCATTCGGCGACATGCCGGAAACGGTCGAGATCCTCCGCCAGGGTCAGGGGATTGATGGCCGAGGTGTCCTCGACGGTGTCGATCAGGCTGTAATCGTTGTTTTCACCCATGGGATGCTCGATGGAATAGGTCTTCTTGACCAGAACGAGCAGACGGCGCACATAGGCGGGTTCGACTCCCATGGCTTCGGCGACCTCTTCCACCTCGGGTTCGCGACTGAGTTGCGGCACCAGTTCGCGGGTGACCTTGATCAGCTTGTTGATGTCGTCCGAGACGTGCACGGGCAGCCGGATGGTCCGGCTCTGATTGACCAGGGCACGTTCGATTGACTGCCGGATCCACCAGGTGGCGTAGGTGGAAAAGCGACATTCCTTGGACAGCTTGAAGCGCTCGACCGCCTTGATCAGCCCCATGTTCCCCTCCTCGATCAGATCGAGAAAAGGAAGCCCGCGGTTCATGTAGCGCTTCGCGATCTTGACCACCAGCCGCAGGTTCGATTCGATCATCCTGTCCCTGGCGGCCATGTCGCCCTCGGCGATTCTGCGGGCCAGCGCCCTTTCTTCTTCGGCGGTCAAAAGCGTGGTCTTCTGGATGTCCTTGAGATAGATCTTGATGGCGTCATCCGAATGGGAGTCGTCCTCCTCTTCGGCGGCCTTCTTCTCTTCGGCTTTCAGCTCCTCGATTGTCGGTTCAATCTCTTCGAGATCGGCGGTCATGGTAACGCCCCCCTCCTGCTCGATCGATACGTCGGAAAAACCGTCGACAATTTCATCCATGGCTGCCTCCGCCTGTTGTTGGTGCCAGGGCAGGTTGAAGTCTAGGGAACCCGTCCCCCTCAAGGCAAGTAAAAAATGGGATTTACCGGCGTCTTCCCTTTTCTGATCTCGAAATAGAGCCTGGGAGCCCCCCCGGAAGGCGGGACTCCGGACAGGGCGATCTTCTGCCCCTTGCTGACGAAACTGCCAGCCTTGACCAGGTTTTGCCGGTTGTAGCCGTAGATGGAATAATAGTCCTTTTCGTGCTGGACGACGATCAGGTTGCCATAGCCGCTGATGCCGTTGCCACTGTAGATCACCTTGCCCGCAGCGGCGCTGAAAACGGCCGAACCGGGCGGCATGGCGATCTCGATTCCGTTGCTGGCGCCGGCGCCACGGCCGCCGAACCGGCGCACGATCTTTCCGCGTTGCGGCCAGGCGAAAAAGCCCTTCTCCACCCTGCCCGCACGGCTGGCGGGCGGTTTGCGGCGCACGCCGGTCTCGGCCTTCTTCTTCACCGCTCCGCCGCCGGAACGGGCGGGCGGCGACTTGCGAGCCTCTGGTTGTTTTCTGCTGCCGGACGAACGGGATACTACGGAAGGACGAGCCGGTTTCCCGGCAACGGTTTTTACCGTGGGGGGCACGTAGCGGGTGCGGGTGGCGCCGGGAATGAACAGCTTCTGTCCCACCGCCAGCCGGGTGGGATCGTCGATGCCGTTGACACGGGCCAGATAGGCCTCGTCGACATGATAGGTCTTGCTGATCTGGTAAAGAGTCTGCCCCTTGCCGACGGTATGATAGACACCGCGAGGCGGCGAACAGCCCGCAAGCAAAAGAAGAACCGTCAGCAGCAGAAAACCCCTCGAAAAGCGCATCAACCCGCCTGAAAATAGCGAAAAAACTGCAAGAGAACGTTTTCCGTCAAACTAGCAAAGCTCCCCCCCGAAGGTCAAACCTTTCACAGCAGATGCCTGACGAGAAGAAAACCGCCGACCAACAGCAGGAGAAACAGAAGGGAGAAGAGATTGAAATAGCGCTCGATCAACTCCCTGATCGGCGGCCCGAATTTCTTCAGCAGCCCCGCTACCAGCAGAAAGCGTAGCCCTCGGCTGACGATGGACGCCACGACAAAAACCGGAAAATTGATCTGGAATACACCAGCGCTGATGGTGATGATCTTGTAGGGAACGGGGGTAAAACCGGCGGTAAAGACAGCCAGAAAACCGTACTGATCGAACAGGGACCGCATGCTGGCGAAGGTTTCGACGTTGAAACCGGGAACATAGTGGAAGAAAAACGGCGCCGCCACTCCCCAGAGGGCGTAGCCGATCAGATAACCGCCGACCCCCCCCAGCACCGAACCGGCCAGGGCAATGGCGGCGAAGGTCCAGCTCGCCGCCGGCAGCGCCAGACACATGGCCATCAGCAGCACATCAGGTGGAACCGGAAAGAAGGAAGCTTCGCTCAAGGCGAGAAAAAAGAGAGCCGGCCGGGCATGAGGGCTTTCGCTCCAGGACAGAACCCAGTCGTAGAGCCGCCGCAACCAGCGCATGTCAGTTCTCGTCGTCCGCCCAGCCACGTTCACCGATCAGGGGCACGAACCGGCAGCCGAGAAGATTCTCCGTCTCGAAATGATCCCCCCGGCGGGTCACCCTTTTCAGCAGCTGCCCTTCCTGTCCGCCGACGGGAATCACCAGTCGGCCGCCGTCGGCCAGCTGCTGCAGGTATTCCTCGGGAATGTCGGGTGAAGCAGCGGTCACGACAATGGCGTCGAAGGGAGCTTCGGAAGCCCAGCCGAGACTGCCGTCACAGACCTTGAGATTGATGTTGTTCAGTCCCAGCTGATCGAACAGGCGGCGCGCACGTCGCGCCAACTCGGGGATGCGCTCGACGGTATAGACCTTTCTGGCGATGCGCGCCAGAATCGCCGCCTGGTAGCCCGAACCGGTGCCGACTTCCAACACCTTTTCGTCTCCCTGAAGCTCGAGCGCCGCCGTCATGTATCCGACCATGTAGGGCTGCGAAATGGTCTGCCGATAGCCGATGGGCAGCGGGCTGTCGGAGTAGGCCTGGCTTTCCAGCGCCGGTTCGACAAAGAGATGCCGCGGCACCTCGAGCATGGCTTTCAGCACCTTCTGATCGGTGATGCCACGACCGCGGATCTGCCGTTCGACCATTTTTTTTCTGGCTATGGCGTAACGCATGATAATCCGTTTCAGTCTGTCTGTCCCAGCTCTTCCAGGCCCCAGGAAGACAGCTGGCCCAAGGCACGGTAATTGGTCAGATCGAGGTGAAGAGGCGTCACCGAGACATGACCGCGGGCAACGGCATGAAAATCGGTCCCCGGCTCGTCATCGAAACCGGATTCACCACCGCCGATCCAGTAGTATTTGCGACCGCGCGGATCCTCCTTTTCGACCACCAGCTCGCCATAGCGGCGTTTCCCCTGCCGGGTCAGCAGCACCTCTCCGGAATGCTCCTTGGGAACATTGACATTGAAGAAGGTGTCCGGCGGCAGATTCCTCTCCTGCAGCAGGTGGCTGAGCCGGACGGCAATGCCGACCGCCGGGAAAAAGGCCTCGAGGGGATAAGGACCGTCGACCAGCGAGATAGCAAAAGCGGGAACCCCCATCAGGGTCGCCTCCATGGCGGCCGCTACCGTCCCTGAGTAGGTGATGTCATCGCCCAGGTTGCCCCCGCGGTTGATTCCGGAAACGACCAGATCGGGCCGGCGTTCGAGCAGGCCGTGGATACCGAGATTGACACAGTCGGTCGGCGTGCCGTCGACGGCAAACCAGCCGGGGCGCAACTCTTCGGCGCGAAGCGGGCTCTGCAGGGTCAGAGCATGCCCGACGGCGCTGCGCTCCCGATCCGGCGCGACCACGACGACTTCGCCAACTGTTCTCAATCCCTCCGCCAGACTGTGAATACCGGGGGACTGAATGCCATCGTCGTTGGTCACCAGGATGAGCAAGGAAACCTCGAAAAAAAATCAGGACTCAAGTGGAGATTTGAGCCGGTCACGCAGAACGCTCAGCTCAGAATGAATCTGCCGCAGCAGGACTTTCTCCCGGGCCCCTGTCAGGGGAAGCGCCAGCTGCTCCACAGCCTTCTTTCCGGATGGCTGTCTTTCCTTCAGCTTCTTGCGCGCACCGGCGATGGTATAGCCCTGTTCGTACAGCAGATCCTTGAGACGAAAGACCAGCTCGACATCCTTGCGACGATAGAGCCGCTGGTTGCTGCGGCTTTTGACAGGCTTGAAGGACTTGAACTCGGATTCCCAGTAGCGCAGGACATGCGGCTTGATCCCGGTCAGTTCGGCCACTTCGCCGATCCGGAAATAGAGCTTGTCAGGAATCCTCGTGTCCATGCATCCGGAACTGGCGGGAAGAAGACCGGCCCGCGGTTACTTCTCCCCGTTGATCATGTTCTTGAGCACCTGACTCGGCTTGAAGGTCAGGATCCGACGGGAAGTAATTTCGATTTCCTCTCCGGTCTGGGGATTGCGTCCACGACGTGAGGCCTTGTCCTTGACAACGAAGTTGCCGAAGCCGGCGATCTTGATCTTTTCCCCGCCCTCCAGAGTCTCTTTCATCAGGTCGAAAACCATCTCGACAATTTCAGCGGATTCTTTCTTGGAATAACCGGTTTTGAGGTATACGCGTTCGATCAGGTCCGCCTTAGTCATAGAACCTCCACGTGCCAAAAGGGCCAACTTGCCTGAATTTATGGGCTTTTATAACACAGCACCATACCCTTGACAACAGGTTTCAGCAAGAAAGTTTCATATTTTGCAAGGGGTTAGGCCCGAAACCGTGAGTCGGCCACCAGCAGACGACGACAATCGACGCCCTGCCGGTGGCCGAAAATCCGGACCTGCCAGCTGCCGATCAGCGTATCTGGGCGCCGAGATCCTTCTCCAGCCGGCGCACGATCTTGTCGTGCACGCGGTTGATCTCCTCGTCGGTCAGGGTCCCCTCCTTCGACCGGTAACGAACCCGGAACGCCAGGCTCTTCTTGCCTTCGGGAACCCCCTTGCCGCAGTAGAGGTCGAAAAGGACGATATCTTCGGCGAAACGCGGGATGGCCGTCTTGACAACCTCAAGCACCCGAGAAGCGGAAATCTCTTCATCGACCAGAATGGCCGTATCGCGGAAAAGATCGGGGAAACGGGAAAGTTCGCGGAAACTGACGCCTTCCCTGGCGTGTTTGCGCAGGACTTCGACATCGAGCTCGAACAGATAAACGACCTGCTCGAGACCGTATTTTTCCTGGACCACGGGATGGACCTCGCCGGCCGTACCGAGCAGCTCGCCGTCGACGACGATCCTGGCCGATTTGCCCGGGTGCAGATAGGGTTCTTCACCATCGGCGAGCCAGACGGCATTCTCGACGCCGGCGGCCGACAGGACCCTTTCGACAACCCCTTTCAGGTCGTAGAAATCGACCGCGTTCTGGTCGGATGCCCATCCCAGGGGCGAGCGGCGGCCGGTCATGACCGCCGTAAGGCGACAGGGTTCGGCGTGCTCCTCGCCCTCACCGCGCAGAAAGACCGGGCGCAGTTCGAAAAGCCGCAGATCCAGGGAGCGGTAGGCGAGATTGCCGGTCACGGTCTGCAGCAGACTGGGCACGAGGGTCGTTCGCATCACCGACTGCTCTTCGGTCAGCGGGTTGAGAATGGCGATGGCATCACGCCTGCTGTCGTCGGCTGCCAGGCCGACCTGGTCGAAGGCGGCCGGGGAGATGAACGAGTAGTTGATCACCTCGCTGAAGCCGGAGGCAACCATCTGGTCGCGCAGGCCGCGGACAAAGTTCTGCAGCGGATTGGGCCTGCTCGCCAGAATGCGCGTTTCCGGCATGGTGACCGGAATCCGGTCGTAACCAGCCAGCCTGGCCACCTCCTCGACCAGGTCGATCTCCCTTTCGAGGTCAGGCCGGAAGGACGGAACCGTGCAGGCGATGACACCGTCGGCTGCCGCCGGTCCGGTTGCAACACCGATCGACTCCAGATGTCCGCGAATGGCCTCGGTGTCGAGATCGATGCCGAGAACGTCGCGACAGCGCTCGGACGAAAGGTCGATGCGGGCCGGCACGAAAGGCCGCGGGTAGGCATCGATACTCCCCCGGCAGACGATACCGCCGGCCAGTTCGACAACCAGGGCGGCGGCGCGATCAAGGGCCACCGGCACCATCTCGATATCGGTACCGCGCTCGAAGCGGTGTGACGATTCGGTGTGGATTCCGAGCCGCTTGCTGGTCCGACGCACCGTCGTCGGCCTGAAATAGGCGCTCTCGAGCAGGATGTCGGTGGTCTCCTCACGGATTTCCGAATTTTCGCCGCCCATGATGCCGGCCAGGGCCACGGGGCCCTCGCCGTCACAGATGACGAGGTCGGTCCCCTTGAGCAGGCGCTCCTGGCCGTCGAGAGTGGTAAAGCGGCTGCCCTCTTCGGCCCGCCGGACGACGATTCTGCCGCCGCGCAACAGATTGAAGTCGAAAGCGTGCATCGGCTGGCCGAGCTCGAGCATGACCAGGTTGGTGATATCGACCACATTGTTCACCGAGCGCAGGCCGACCGACTCGAGCCGCCGCACCAGCCACTGTGGCGAGGGACCGATTTTGGCCCCACGAATCAGCCGCGCCATGTAGCGGGGGCAGTGCTCGGGCTCTTCGATGGTCACCGACGTCTCGCCGCCGATATCGGGCCCCTGTTCGACGACGCTGACAGAGGGGAACTTCAGCTTCCGGCCGTAAAGGGCAGCGACCTCGCGCGCGACGCCAATCACGCTCAGACAGTCGGGGCGATTGGGGGTCAGGCCGATCTCCAGCCGGGTATCCTTGAGGCCGAGAGCCTCGAAAACGGGACGCCCCGGTTCGAGACCTTCGGGCAGGATCATGATGCCGGAAGCTTCCTCGGAAAGGCCCAGCTCCTTTTCCGAGCAGAGCATACCCATGGATACCTGGCCGCGAATCTTCGATTTCTTGATCTTGAAATTTCCGGGCAGCACGCTGCCGACCTGGGCCAGCGCAACCAGATCGCCGGCCCGGTGGTTGGTGGCGCCGCAGACAATCTGCAGTTCCTCGCTGCCGGTATCGACACGGCAGACGGTCAGGCGGTCGGCGTCGGGATGCCGGTCGACGGTGATCAGCCGGGCGACAATGACGCTGTCGAGATCCTGACCGATGTGGTCCACCGATTCGACTTCCAGTCCCGCCATAGTCAGGCGATGGGCCAGATCGGCGGCATCGCCATCGAAATCAACAAACTCCCTGAGCCAGTTGGTCGTAACGATCATGAATGCAAGTTTCCTTTAGGTTTTCAGGTACAACTACTTGAACTGAGAGAGGAATCTGATGTCGTTCTCGAAAAAGAGCCGCAGGTCGTTGACGCCGTATTTCAGCATGGCCATGCGCTCCAGCCCCATCCCGAAGGCAAAGCCGCTGTAGACTTCGGGATCGTAGTTGACGGAACGGAAAACCTCCGGGTCGATCATGCCGCTGCCGAGAATTTCGAGCCAGCCGGTCTGCCCGCAGACCCGGCAGCCCTTGCCGCGGCAGATGACGCATTCGACATCGACTTCCGCCGAAGGCTCGGTGAAGGGAAAGAAGGACGGCCGAAAGCGCACACCGAGATCGGGGCCGAAGAAACGCTCGATAAAGGTAGTCAGAATCCCCTTCAGGTCACCGAAGGTGACCTTCCTGTCGACCAGAAAACCCTCGATCTGGTGAAACATCGGGCTGTGGGTCAGGTCGGAATCCCGACGGTAGACAGTCCCCGGCGCGACCACCCGGACCGGCGGCTGCTGCGCCAGCATGGTGCGGATCTGCACCGGCGATGTGTGGGTGCGCAGTACGGTGTCGTCGTCGATATAGAAGGTATCCTGCATGTCACGCGCGGGATGGTCCTTCGGGATGTTCAGCGCCTCGAAATTGTAGAAATCCTGCTCGATTTCAGGGCCTTCGGCAACGCCGAAACCGAGCGAGGCAAAAATGCCGACCACTTCTTCGGTCACCAGGGTGATCGGATGCCGGCTGCCGATCCAGGCCGGACGGCCGGGCAGAGTCACGTCGATCTTTTCCGAAGCCAGGCGGCGGGCGACCTCCTGCTGCCGCAGCTGCCCGATCTTTTCGGCAAAGGCCTGTTCCAGTTCCTGCTTGACCCTGTTGGCGAGAGCGCCAACGACCGGACGTTCTTCGGGGGAAAGCTTTCCCATCCCCTTCATGATCGCCGTCAGCTCGCCCTTCTTGCCGAGAATCCGAACCCGAATCTGCTGCAGCTCGGATTCGCTGACGGCGGCGGCTATCGCCGCGCCGGTGTCACGGGCCAGGGTTTCGAGTTTGTCCTTCATGCTCCCATCCTTGAAAATGATGCAGTCGCCCCTGTACGGGCTGCACAAAAAAAAAGATGAGGCCCAGCCTCATCTTTTTTCTCCGTTATTGAAGCTGCGCTCGAGCCTGCTCCACAACCGAGCTAAAGCCGGCGGGATCAGTCACCGCCAGTTCGGCCAGAATCTTCCGGTCGAGCTGGATGTCGGCTTTCTTCAGCCCGTGCACCAGGCGGCTGTAGGTCAGGCCGTTTTCCCTCGCCGCGGCGTTGATGCGGGTGATCCACAGCGCGCGGAAGTCGCGCTTGCGCACCTTGCGGTCGCGGTAGGCGTAGTTGAGGGCCCGGTCGACCGCCTCGGTGGCGCTGCGGAACAGCTTGCCACGCGCGCCGCGGTAACCTTTGGCCAGTTTCAGGATACGGTTTCTTCTGCGTCTCGCTTTGAATCCTCTTTTGACTCTCGGCATCTTTCAGCACTCCTTTAAAAAAAATTGATCGTGGCACAAAACCACGATCCGGACAGGATCTGAAGGAGGAGACCTTTCCCCTCAGTTCACTGCCCTGGTGTCCGGCTCACAGATAGGGAATGAGCCGGGCGATATTCTTGGCATCCGCCGGCGCAACCAGGGCCGACTGACGCATTTCACGCTTTCTCTTGGTGGTCTTTTTGGTCAGAATGTGGCTGTGATAAGCCTTGTTCCGACGGATCTTTCCGGTTCCGGTCCTGCGGAAGCGCTTGGCGGCGCCCCTGTTGGTCTTGATCTTCGGCATATCGTTCTCCTTGGCACCCGCTGCAGAGCGGGAATTATTTTTTCAGCGGCGCAACGACCATGGTCATGAACCGCCCGGCCATCCGAGGCATCATCTCGACCTGGCCGAGATCCTTCACGTCTTCGGCGACCCGCTCCAGGAGCCTGCGGCCGAACTCCGGATGGGTCACCTCGCGGCCGCGAAACATGATGGTCACCTTGACCTTGTTGCCGGCCTCGAGAAAGCGTCGAGCGTTGCGAACCTTGACGTTGTAGTCGTGCTCCTCGGTCTTGGGCCGCAGCTTGACTTCCTTGATATCGACCCGGGCCGCTTTCTTCTTAGCTTCAGCAGCCTTTTTGCTCGCCTGGTACTTGTACTTGCCGTAATCCATGATGCGGCAGACAGGCGGATTTGAATTCGGTGCTACCTCGACCAGATCCAGGCCGCGCTCGGCGGCGGCTTCCAGGGCGGAGGCAACATCCATGATGCCCAGCTGTTCTCCGTCCTCGGTGATGACCCGGACTTCCCGGGCCCTTATCTGGCCGTTGACGCGGGTCGTATCTCCCGTCGTCCTGTTGTCTCTGAACCTGGCGATAGCAGCACCTCCTGATCAACGGTATTGACGGCATTCGTCCTGGACGAATGCTGCGAAAACTTCCGGCGTCATCGGCTCGAGGTTCCTTCCGTCCCGATAACGGGGAGCGACCGTGCCGTCGGCCATCTCGCGATCGCCGATGACCAGCATGTAGGGAACTTTCTCGACCTGAGCCTCACGGATTTTAAAGCCCAGCTTTTCATTTCGCAAGTCCTTTTTTACCCTGATTCCGGCATTTAACAGGGTTTCGTGGACTTTTTCGGCGTAAGCGGCCTGATTGTCGGTGACATTCATCACCACAGCCTGAACCGGAGAAATCCAGAGCGGGAAATTTCCGGCGTAATGTTCGATCAGAACCCCGATGAAACGCTCGATGGCGCCGAGAATGACGCGGTGCACCATGACCGGCCGGTGCTTCTCGCCGTCCGGGCCGATGTAGGTAAGATCGAAGCGTTCCGGCAGGGTAAAGTCGCACTGGATGGTCGCGCACTGCCAGCGGCGATCGAGAGCATCCTTGAGCTTGATGTCGATCTTCGGCCCGTAGAAGGCGCCGTCGCCCTCGTTGACCTCGTAGGGGAGACCCGAGTCGTCCAGGGCGCCCATCAGGGCCCGGGTGGCACGCTCCCAGTCCTCGTCCGAGCCGATCGACTTTTCCGGCCGGGTGGAGATCTCCATCTCGTATTCGAAACCGAAGATCCCCATCACGTCGCGGACAAAATTCAGCACCCCCTTGATCTCGCCATCGAGCTGTTCGGGCGTACAGAGGATGTGGGCGTCGTCCTGGGTGAAACCGCGCACCCGCAACAGGCCGTGCAGCACACCGGATTTTTCGTGCCGGTGCACGGTGCCGAGTTCGAAATAGCGCAGCGGCAGGTCGCGGTAGGAGCGGATCTTCGACTTGTAGATCAGCATGTGGGCCAGGCAGTTCATCGGCTTGATGCCGTAGCTCTGCTCGTCGACCTCGGTGAAATACATGTTTTCGCGATAATTCTCGTAGTGTCCCGAGGTCTTCCACAGTTCGGTGCGCAGAATCTGCGGCCCCATGACGATGTCGTAGCCCCGCTTCAGGTGTTCGCGCCGCTCGAAATCCTCGATCAGGGTACGCAACAGCGCCCCTTTCGGATGCCAGATGACCAGACCGGCTCCCGCCTCCTCGCTGAAGGAGAAAAGATCGAGCTCCCGGCCGAGCTTGCGGTGATCTCGCTTGCGCGCCTCCTCGAGCCGGTGCAGGTATTTCTTCAGCTCTTTCTTGTCGGGAAAGGCCGTGGCATAGATCCGCTGCAGCATGGCGTTCTTCTCGTCGCCACGCCAGTAGGCTCCGGCAACGCTGGTCAGCTTGAAGGCCTTCAGGTAGCCGGTCGAAGGCAGATGCGGACCGCGGCAGAGATCGACGAAATCGCCCTGCCGGTAGATGGAGACCACCGGTTCGTCGAGATCGCGGATCAGCTCGACCTTGTAGTCTTCTCCCATCTCGCTGAAGAGACGAATCGCCTCCTCGCGACCGATCTCCTGTCTCTCGATGGGATAGTCGGCCTTCGCCAGCTCGGCCATGCGGGCCTCGATCCTGTCGAATTCCTCGGGAGTGAAGGTGTGGTTCTCGCTGTAGAAATCGTAATAGAACCCGTTGTCGATGGCCGGCCCGATGGTCACCTGGACGTCACGACCGAACAGGCTCTTGACGGCATGGGCCATGAGATGAGCGGCGGAGTGGCGGTAGATTTCGAGCCCTTCACTGCTCTTGAGAGTGACCAGTTCGAGCCGGCAGTCGGAATTGAGAGGCCGCGTCAGGTCTACCAGGCGACCATCGACGCGGGCAGCCACCGACTGACGCGCCAGACCCTCCCCGATTGTCCGGGCGACATCCAGCGGGGTACTCCCCTTTTCAACCTCTTTGACACTGCCATCCGGCAGGCTGACGCGAATCACGCTCATCTCCGACTCCCCTGGCAGAAACGAAAAGAGGCATCGAATGATGCCTCGGTTTCGCCGTTCAGTACTGTTGCATGTGGTAGGCACGGGCGGGATTGAACCGCCGACCCCTACCGTGTCAAGGTAGTGCTCTCCCACTGAGCTACGTGCCTACATGCCTCGTGTCAACGCCGGAAACTTTTAACAAAAAGCCGCGCGGGATGTCAAGCATTTTCACCCGCATTTTTTTCCTTTTGCCTCCTGGCGTCGCAAGGTCGCGCCAACGCTGATTTTTTCTTGCCGCATGCCCTGGATTCGGGTAGGTTTCGAGAGATTTGGACAGGTCAGCATCAAATTTCTACCGTACGACATGGAGGCCAAAGTGCAAACCATTGACCAGCTGATCGGACAGAGCTGCGAGCGCAACAGGGGCAAGGCCGCCTTGCGTGAAAAACGGGCCGGCCGCTGGAGCGACATTACCTATGACGAACTCTGGACCAAGTCGGCCCGCGCCGCTGCTGCGCTGCCCCCGAAGCGGTTTCGGCCCGGCGAGCATGCCGCCATCATCGCCGCCGCATCGCCGCGGTGGGTCGCCGCCTATCTCGGCATTCTTCGCCGCGGCGGCGTCGCGGTGCCCATCGACAAGGAGTTGAAAGCCACCGAACTGCGGCACGTCCTGTCCGACTGCGAAGCCAGGGTCCTCTTCACCGAGCAGGCCTACCTCGATACCATTCTCGGCCTGCTCGACGATCTGCCGAAGCTCGAACGGCTGGTCCTGCTCGATCATGACGACATCGAGCTGAGCCGAGGTGAAGAGATCGACGCTCTGGTCGAAGCCTGGAAGGAACTGGTCATCACATACAGGATTCCGGCGGAAGA
Source organism: Geothermobacter ehrlichii (assembly GCF_008124615.1). NCBI lineage: Bacteria > Pseudomonadati > Thermodesulfobacteriota > Desulfuromonadia > Desulfuromonadales > Geothermobacteraceae > Geothermobacter > Geothermobacter ehrlichii. Next base: position 440,536 of record NZ_VNIB01000001.1, on the reverse strand, counting down.
GGTCCGACGTATCGAGGCGCTCGCCCGCGAAGTGGCCAGTACCGAAGGAAGTTCTTCCGGGAAGGAGCGGAAGAACCTGAAGGAGCTCGACCTGTTCGCCCCCGAACGGGTCAACCTGAACAAACTGGCCAAATCGGGACGGCTGGTCTTCTTCTCGCAGCTCAAACCGGCCGCCGATCTCGGCCCGACCGAACGCCGGCCCGAAGACACCGCCGTCATTCTCTACACCTCCGGTACCACCGGCCGCTCCAAGGGAGCCATGCTCAGTCATGCCAACATTGTCTCCAACATCCAGGCGGCGGTGAAGCATTTCGATCTCGATGGCAGCATGACCACCCTTTCCTTCCTGCCCATCAACCACGTCTTCGAGCAGGTCTGCGGCATCCTCCTCCCCCTGTCGCTGGGCGGCACCGTCTCATTCGCCGAATCGCTGAAAAAGCTGGGAGAGAACCTGGCGGAGGTGAAACCATCCTTCCTGCTCGGGGTGCCGGCGGTCTACCGCCTGGTGCTGGACAGGATCCGCAAGCGGATCAACAGCCAGCCCATGGCCCGGCTGCTCTACGCCAATCCCCTCACCCGCGGCATCGTTGCCCGCAAGATCAGGCAGTCGGTAGGCGAAAACACCAAATTCGTCAGCGGCGGAGCGGCCCTCGATCCGGAGATCGCCCGCGGCTACCACGAACTGGGGCTGCAGCTCTTCCAGGGATACGGCATCACCGAAACCTCACCGGTCATCTCCGCCGAGGCTCCCGGCCGGCAGAAGGCGGGCACCGTCGGACCGCTGCTCGAGGGGGTCGAGGTCCGCATCGACAACCCCAACGAGGAAGGAATCGGCGAAATCGTCGTCCGCGGCCCCAATGTCATGCAGGGCTACTACAAGCGGCCCGACGAAACGGCCGAAGTCCTGAACGACGGCTGGTACCGGACCGGCGATCTGGGCCGCATGGACGAAGACGGCTATCTCTCCATCTGCGGCCGGGTGAAAAATCTCATCGTCACCCCCAACGGCAAGAACGTCTATCCGGAAGAGGTGGAGAACGAACTGCTCAAGAGCCCCTACATCGCCGAAGTCATGGTCTACGGCCACAAGGTCAGTCCCACGGCCGAGGAGGTCTACGCCGTCATCTATCCGGACCAGGAACAGCTCGACAACTACCAGCGGGAAAGAAAGAAAGGCCCGTTGAGCCGCGCCGACGTCGAGGAACTCATCCGCCGCGAGGTCCTGGCCTGCGGCAAGCGTCTGGCCGACTACAAGCGGATCAAGAAATTCACCCTGCGCGACGACGAATTTCCCAAAACCACGACCCGCAAGATCAAGCGCTACGTCGTCGAGCCGGAAATTTCCGCCAACAGGTAAACGCCCGTCCCCGACTCGCCCATCGAAAAAAAAGCCCGGCCGAAACGGCCGGGCTTTTTACATCGTGAATGGCTCGCGTGGAATCAGAAGTTCCAGTTGAGCTGCAAGCTGGCAATATCGACCGAGTTTTCGAATTCGCCGACCAGATCGCCGCGGAAGAAGTTCTCTCCGGTGGGATCCGTTCCGGCCAGCTTGTTGATCTTGGCATCGGGGACGAACAGGTGGGTGTAGCCGAAATCGAGGCTGAGGGCGTCGCTGAAGCGGTAGCCGGCGCCGACGGCGACCCAGTAACGGTCTTCACCGGGAATGCGCGGCGTGCGGTACTCGGCACCGGGAATCGGCGTCTCGTCGAAGGCGACCCCGAAGCGCAGGTCGAGGCTGTCGTTGACCGTATAGACACCGCCGAGCGAAAGCCGCCAGTTGTTGTCCCAGTTTTCCGTTGTGACGCTGTCAGGCAGTACACCGTTAGCAAATTTGACCCGCAACTCGTCGAAACTGCTCCAGAAGGTCAGAGTGGCATCGGCCATGACGGCGAAGCTGGGGCTGAAACGATGGTACCCGCTCAGGGAGAAGCTGGCCGGCAAATTGATGTCGGCCGAGGCATCCTGGTTGACAAATCCGGCACCCTGGAGAATGGGAATGAAACCGGCCGGAACGTTGTCATAGGAAAATTCGGCCGTCCCCTTGGCCTCGTAGTTGACCTGCGACCGGTAGTGGGCGCCGATGCGGCTGTCCTCGTCGAACTCGTACAGGACGCCGACATTGAAGGTGAAGGCCCAGTCGTCGGCCTCCAGCACGGAAAAACCGTCCTGCTGTGTCGGCACGGCTCCGGGGACTGCACTGGCGGCAAGAATGCTGCCGAAATCGACGGCCGAACTCAGTTCGGCGTCGATGCGCTGGGCGCTGGCACCGACGGCGACACTCAGGTGGTCGTCGACCTTGCAGGCCACCACCGGGTTGATGTTAATGGTCTCCACGTCCGACTTGACGGCGTGGTAGCGGCCGATCCAGTTGCGGTCCCACTCGGTCACCAGCCCGAAGGGGGCGTTGATGCCAAGACCGAAGGCCCAAGGGCTGTTTTCCGGGTTGTAGACATAGTAGAGATTGGGGACGAAGGCGCTCTCGCCGCCATCCTTGCCGGAGCCGGTGATCGGTACGGAACCAAGCAAGGCGCTGGTCTGGGCGGTACCACTGAAATCGGCCTGCGGATAGATGATGTGCATTCCAACCACGACCTGCTGTCCCTTGATGCGGGTAATGCCGGCAGGGTTGAAAAAGATGGTGGTTGCATCCTCGGCTACGGCGGCACCGCCGGCAAAGGCGTTCCCCAGACCGGAGACGCTCTGCTCGATGATGGCGAATCCGGAACCATAGGCGGACCCGGCCATGCAGACCAGTACGAACAGGGCGACTACAATTCTTCTGACGATCCTCATAACTCCTCCTGAATAGAATTGCGGGCGAAAGCTGTGTGGATTTTATCCGTCCGCAGGCCCATAGGCAAGTACAAAATAAAAAGGCGTTTTAAAAAAGTGGACCCCAGGAAGATCACGCGGCCCACATGGACAAGCCTATTTTAATCTTACTTCAAAGCTGGTTTTCGATGCGGATCAGGTGCGATTTCTCCCGCACAATGTCGAGCTGGTCGATCTGCTGCAGCGCAGCCTGTACATCCCGCTCTCGGGCCTCATGGGTCATAATGACGATCGGCACCGCCTCGGCTTCGTGCCTCTCGGGCTGCACCATGGAGGCAATGCTGATCTGATGCTGTCCGAGGATGCCTGAAATGGCCGCCAGCACTCCGGGACGATCGACGGTGGTAAAGCGCAGGTAGTACTGGGTCACGACATCGGCCATCGGACGAACCTGCAGCTCGCGCAGCTGTCCGGGATGGCAACCCAGGCCGTGGGTCCGCGCCCCCTGGCCGCGAACCAGATTCCGGGCCAGGGCCATCAGGTCGCCGACAACGGCACTGGCGGTCGCGTCCATGCCGGCTCCCAGTCCGTACTGCATTACGGGACCGACAAAATCGCCGACCACCCGGACCGCGTTGTAGGCGCCGTCGACATCCGCCAGCGGATAGTGCTTCGGAATCATGGTCGGATGCACCCGCGCCTCGATGGTCCCGTCATCATGCCGCTTGCCGATGGCCAGCAGCTTGATCCGATAGCCGAACTGGTCGGCGAAACGGATATCCTGGCTGGTGAGGCTGCTGATCCCCTCGCTGTGAATGGCAGCGAAATCGATGTTGGTTCCGAAGCAGAGACCAACGAGCAGCGCCAGCTTGTGGGCGGTGTCGACCCCTTCGATATCGAAGGTCGGGTCGGCCTCGGCGTAACCGGCCTGCTGCGCCTCGGCGAGCACGGTGGCGAATTCCTCGCCTTCGTGGGTCATCCGGGAGAGAATGTAGTTGCAGGTTCCGTTGAGGATGCCGAACACCGACCTGAACCTGTTGCCGCAGAGATTTTCCTTGAGCGAGGTGATGATGGGTATGCCGCCACCGACAGCCGCCTCGAAGAGAACTTCGACCCCCTTTTCGGCAGCAGCGGAGAAGATCTCCCTGCCGTGCAGGGCCAGCAGGGCCTTGTTGGCCGTCACCACCTGTTTGCCGTTCTCGATGGCGCGCAGGACAAAGGTGCGGGCCGGCTCATAGCCACCGATCAGTTCGATGACGACATCGATCTCCGGATCGTCGAGGATGCTCATGGCATCGGAGGTGAGAATCCCGGCATCGACACGAACACCGCGGTCGCTGCTGATGTCGAGGTCCGCGATGCGAACCAGACGCAGCCGGCAGCCGAGCCGCTCCGCCAGCAGCTCGCCGTTGTTTTGCAACAGCTTGACCACTCCGGTGCCAATGGTGCCGAAACCGAGCAATCCGACCTTGATTTCCTTCATGATGCGAACGTCCCTTTCTAGAGATTGAAAACCGCAGCCGCGTGATCGTGCAGGTAACTGCGATTGAAAGTGACCAGGCATTCCAGGGCGCTTTTTTCCGGCCTGCCGAGAATCTCCTGCAGCGCACCGAGCCAGTATTCCCGATCGGGCCAGCGCTCAACCGGCGGCGCCATGGCCAGGCAGCCGAAACCGGCATCAAGAGCCGTGTCGACGGCCTCGGCCAGACAGTCCTGCGGCGGTTCGACTCCAACCTTTGCCAGGGGGAAAAACAGAACCCAGGGGCTGGCGATCCGTCCTGACGAACGGACGAGAAGCCGTTGCTCAAGCCGGCCTCCTTCGGTGCTGCGCAGATGATCGGCCAGCACCCCGCCGAGCCGGCAATCGAACAGACCGGCGGGGCCGTCCGGCGCAACGGTGGCGGGTTCGAAAAAGACCACGGCCAGATCGGCCTCGATCCGGTCGGGCGGCGAAACAACCTCCTGAAGTCTGCTCATCCGGCCGATTTCGCCTCCCGGTCGCGGGCGATACGATCGAGAATGCCGTTGACGAAGCCCGGGGTTTCGGCGGTGCCGAACCGCTTGCCGATTTCGATCGCCTCGTTGATGACGACGCTGGTCGGCACATCGGGACAGAAAAGCAGTTCATAGGTTCCCAGGCGCAACAGGGCCAGATCGACCCTCGCCATGCGGTCGAGACTCCAGTTGCGGGAACAGTCCGCAATGCGCGCGTCGATCCGCTCGAGATGCGCGTGTACCCCCCTGGCCAGTTCATCGGCGAACTGGCGCACTTCGTCTGGAACCGCCTCCGCATCTTCGACCGCCTCGCCCAGCACGTCGTCACGGAAACGGAAGTTCCGCCAGAAATCGGCCAGGATGCGGCCGATCTCCTGGTTCAGGCCGGCAAAGCCGTAAATGATCTTCAACGCCAGCTCCCTGCCCTGGCGACGCACTCCCCTGGCCATCGATCAGAGAGCCTTGCAGAGATTGACCATTTCGATGGCGCTGATCGCAGCTTCGGCGCCCTTGTTGCCCGCCTTGCTGCCGGCCCGCTCGACCGCCTGTTCGATGGTGTCGGTGGTCAGCACGCCAAAGATGACCGGCACACCGGTCTCGAGACCGACTGCGGCGATCCCCTTGGACACCTCGGCGCTGACATAGTCGAAATGCGGTGTCGAGCCGCGGATGACCGCACCGAGACAGATGACCGCATCATACTTGGAGGACGTGGCCAGCTTCTGTGCCGTCAGGGGGATTTCAAACGCCCCGGGCACCTTGACGATGGTCAGATCCTTTTCCTCGGCACCGTGGCGCACCAGCGCGTCGAGTGCGCCTTCGAGCAGCCGGTCACAGATGAAACTGTTGAAACGGCTGACCACCAGCGCGATTTTCACCCCCCTGGCCTCCAGCTTTCCCTCGACAACCTTGACCATGACATCTTCTCCTTTGATCGGTTGGCATTCCGCTCAGATGTTTTCCAGCAGATGCCCCAGCTTTTCTCTCTTGGTTTTCAGGTACTTCAGGTTTTCACCGGTCGGTTCGACCTGAATCGGCACCCGTTCGACGATCTCCAGGCCGTAACCTTCGAGACCGACAATCTTGCGCGGATTGTTGGTCATCAGCCGAATCTTGCGGACTCCGAGCTCGGAAAGGATCTGGGCGCCGATGCCATAGTCGCGCAGGTCGGCCTTGAAACCGAGCATTTCGTTGGCCTCGACCGTATCGCAGCCCTGGTCCTGCAGGGCGTAGGCGCGCAGCTTGTTGATCAGTCCGATGCCCCGCCCCTCCTGGCGCATGTAGAGGATGACGCCGGCGCCTTCGTCGGCGATCATCTGCATCGCCGCATGCAGCTGATCGCCGCAGTCGCAGCGCTGGGAACCGAAGACGTCACCTGTGAGACATTCGGAATGGACGCGCACCAACACCGGTTTTTCGCCGTCGATCTCCCCCTTGACCAAGGCCAGATGATTCAGGTTGTCGACGTCGTTCTCGTAGGCGATGGCGCGAAATTCGCCGCCGTAGGGTGTCGGCAGGACGGTCTCTGCCGCCCGGCGCACCAGCAGTTCCTTGCGCATGCGGTAGGCGACAAGATCGGCGATGGTGACGATCTTCAGTCCATGCTGATCGGCGAATTTCCGCAATTCGGGCATCCGCGCCATGGTGCCGTCTTCGTTCATGATCTCGCAGATGACCCCGGCCGGCTTGAGTCCGGCCAGCCGCGCCAGATCGACCGATCCTTCGGTCTGGCCGGCGCGCACCAGCACCCCGCCCTTTTTGGCCCGCAGCGGAAAGACATGACCCGGCCGCGCCAGGTCGGACGGACCGGTTTCGTCGGCGATGGCCACCTGGATGGTACGGGCGCGGTCGGCGGCGGAAATGCCGGTGGTCACGCCGCGACGGGCCTCGATCGACACAGTGAAGGCGGTACCGAAAGACGAGGTGTTGGCCTGCACCATCAGCGGCAGGTCGAGATAATCGGCGCGCTCCTCGGTCAGCGAGAGACAGATCAGCCCCCGGCCGTACTTGGCCATGAAATTGATCGCCTCGGGCGTTACCTTCTCGGCGGCCATGGTCAGGTCGCCCTCGTTCTCCCGGTCCTCGTCATCGACCAGAATGACCATCTTGCCCTGGCGGATGTCCTCCAGGGCCGCTTCAATCTTCGCTAGCGGCATGACAACCTCTTTCAGAGAAAACCGTTGCGGGCCAGAAGATCGAGGCTCAACCCCTCGTTGCGATCCGTTCGGCCCTGCAGCAGGCGTTCGACATATTTCCCGAGAATATCCGTCTCTATATTAACCTTCTGTCCGGGTCTGATGGCAAACAGCGTCGTTTTTTCCAGTGTATGGGGGATGATGGCGACGGAAAAACCGTCGGCCCCGACGCTGTTGACCGTCAGACTGATGCCGTCGATGGCGACCGATCCCTTTTCCACCAGGTAGCGGAGCGCCTCCGCCTCCAGGGCAAAATCGAGAACTTCGGCGTTGCCCGCCGTGCGCCGCGAACGCAGCGTGGCGATGGCATCGACGTGCCCGGTGACGATATGGCCACCGAGCCGGTCGCCGAGACGCAACGCCCGTTCCAGGTTGACCCGGTCCCCCGGCTGCAGAGCCGCCAGCACCGTGCGCTCGAGCGTTTCCGGCGAAACATCGACGGTAAACTCGTCGCTGCCGACATGGACGACCGTCAGACAGGCGCCGTTGACCGCGACACTGTCTCCGAGCCGGAGGCTGGTCACCGGCAGGCCGGTGGCGATGGTCAGCTGGCACAGGCTGCCGCCACGCTGGAAACGGCGCAGGATACCGACATCCTCGATCAGTCCGGTGAACATGGTAGCATCTCCCCTTCGATGAGCAGATCGCTGCCGACGCGGTCGACACGATGGTAGCGCAGGCGATGGGCCGCCCTTATATAGCCGACATCGGGACCGCTGAAAAGTCCGGCGCCGTCGTCGCCGCCGAACAGCACCGGCGCCACATAGAGGCGGACCCGGTCGATCAGCCGCGCCTTCAGCAGACTGCGATTGAGGGTGGCGCCGCCCTCGAGCATCAGATGCATGATCTCCCGCTCGGCCAGCGCCCGCAACAGCGACTTAGGATCAACGCCCTGTCCCTCGATCTCGTCGCAGATCAGGATTTCGGCGCCGGCCGCCTCGAGCGCCCTGATGCGCTGCGGGTCGGCCTGCGGCGTGGTGGCGATGATGACGCCGGCGCCGGCCTCACCGCGAACGACGGCGGCCTCGGGCGGAGTGCGCAGTCGCGAGTCGACGACCACCCGCAGCGGATCCCGCCCGGCACCGTCCGGCAACCGGGTAGTCAGACGCGGATTGTCACGCAGAACCGTGCCGACGCCGACCATGATGGCGTCGACCCGGTCGCGGAACCGGTGGACGTCGAGCCTGCTCTCTTCGCAGGAAATCCACTGGCTCTCGCCATGTCCGGTGGCGGTGCGCCCGTCCAGGGTCACCGCCGCCTTGAGCGTTGTCAGCGGCCGCCCGGCGAGCATGAAGGTGCGAAACGGCCCGATGAGCCAGCGGCACTCATCCGCGAGCAGGCCGGTTTCGACCTCGATTCCGGCCTGGCGCAGCATCGCCAGCCCGCGGCCGGCCACGACCGGGTTGGGATCCTCAATACCCGTTACCACCCGGCGGATGCCGGCCTCGATCAGGGCCATGGCACAGGGTCCGGTCCGCCCGGTGTGCGAACAGGGCTCGAGGGTGACGTAGATCTCCGCCCCGCGCGCGGCTTCCCCGGCCTGCAGCAGGGCTTCGATTTCGGCATGCGGTTGACCGGCGCGCCGGTGCCAGCCCTCTCCGACCACGACACCGTCCCGTACGATGACAGCACCGACGGGAGGGTTGGGCCGTGTCCGCCCATCTCCCAGGCGCGCGAGCTCAAGAGCCCGGCACATGAATTTCTCTTCCCTGCCGGTCATCAGGCGCGCTGTTTCGGACCCTTCTGGTTCTGGGCCAGCAGCTCCTGCAACTCGTTCATGAACTCGTTGATGTCCTTGAACTGCCGGTAGACCGAGGCGAACCGCACGTAGGCGACCTCGTCCAGGTCATGCAGCACTTCCATCACCATTTCACCGATGCGGCTGGCCTCGATCTCCTTCTTTCCGCTCTCCTGCAGGGTCAGCTCAAGACCGTCAACCGCCTTTTCGATGGTTTCGATCGAAACCGGCCGTTTTTCGCAGGCCCGCTGCATGCCGGCGATGATCTTGGTGCGATCGAACGGTTCCCGGCGGCCATCCTTCTTGATCACCAGCGGCAGGGTTTCCTCGATCCGCTCGTAGGTGGTGAAGCGCTTTTCGCAACCGGCGCATTCACGCCGGCGACGGATATTGTTGCCATCCTTGCCCAGCCGGGAATCGACCACCCGGGTGTCAGCGAAGCCGCAAAACGGACATTTCATGCTTCGTCTCCCTCCTCATCGGCGGAAAAGGGTACCAGTTCGATTCCGGCTTCCTGCAGCATCTGCAGCGACAGCTCGTCCGGATAGCCCTCGAGGTAGACCACCTTGCGGATACCGGCGTTGATCAGCATCTTGCTGCAGATGATGCAGGGCGAATGCGTACAGTAGAGGACACCGCCATCGAGATTGACCCCGTGCCGGGCCGCCTGGATGATGGCGTTCTGCTCGGCATGCAGGCCGCGGCAAAGCTCGTGCCGCTGGCCGGAAGGCACCTTCAGCTGCTCGCGCAGACAGCCCGCCACCTCGCAATGGGTGATGCCGGATGGCGTTCCGTTGTAGCCGGTCGCCAGGATGTTCTTCGCCTTGACCACCACGGCGCCGACCTGTCGCCGCAGACAGGTCGACCGACTCGCCACCAGGGTGGCGATATCCATGAAATATCGGTCCCACCCCGGTCGCATCGATCACACCAGCCTGTGAGCGTAGAGCGGAAAGCGCTGGCAGAGCTCCTTCACCTCCTTGCGGATCCGCGCCAGCACCTGCTCGTTGCCGATATTGTTCAGGGCCTCGGCGATCCATTCGCCGACCTGGGTCATCTCGGCCTCCTTCAGCCCGCGCGTGGTCGTTGCCGGCGTGCCGATGCGGATGCCGCTGGTCACGAAGGGCGAACGGGTATCGAAGGGGACTGCGTTCTTGTTGACCGTGATGCCCGCCTGTTCGAGGGTATGCTCGGCGACTTTGCCGGTCAGCTCGGTGCCGCTGAAATCGACCAGCATCAGGTGATTGTCAGTACCACCGGAAACCAGGTTGAAACCCCGGCTGACCAGGGCCTCGGCCAGCACCCGGGCATTTTTGACCACCTGGGCGGCGTAATCCTTGAACTCGGGCTGCAGGGCCTCCTTCAGGGCGACCGCCTTGGCGGCGATGACATGCATCAGGGGACCGCCTTGGATGCCGGGGAAGATGTTGCTGTTCAGCTTCTTGCCCCATTCCTCGGTACAGAGGATCATGCCGCCGCGCGGCCCGCGCAGCGTCTTGTGGGTCGTGGTCGTCACGAACTCGGCATGGGGGACAGGGTTTGGATGCTCTCCCGCCGCCACCAGACCGGCGATGTGGGCCATGTCGACCATGACCACGGCGCCGACCTTGTCGGCAATGGCGCGAAAGGCGGCGAAATCGATGACCCGCGGATAGGCGCTGGCGCCAACCACGATCAGTTTCGGCTTGTGCTCGAGGGCCAGCCGTTCCACCTCGTCGTAATCGATGGTGCCGGTCTCTTTCTTCACCCCGTAGGGCACGACATTGTAGAGCTTGCCGGAGAAGTTGACGGGTGAACCATGAGTCAGGTGTCCCCCGTGGGCCAGGTTCATGCCCAGCACCGTATCGCCCGGCTGGCAGACCGCCATGTAGACGGCCATGTTGGCCTGGGAACCGGAATGGGCCTGGACATTGACATGCTCGGCACCGAAGAGCTGCTTGGCGCGTTCGATGGCGAGCTGTTCGGCCATGTCGACGAATTCGCAGCCGCCGTAATAGCGCTTGCCGGGATACCCCTCGGCATACTTGTTGGTCAGCACCGATCCCTGGGCCTGCAACACCCGCTCGCTGACGAAGTTTTCCGACGCGATGAACTCCAGGCTGTATTCCTGGCGTTCGGTTTCGAGCCGAATGGCCCGGGCGATTTCGGGATCGAAATCCTGCAGCAGATTCTCCATTGTCAAGCCTCCGGTCAACTCTTCCCGGCGCCATGGCGCCGGTTCGTTCTTGCAGCCGATAAAACAACTTGGGCAGGCTCTCGCCTGCCCACCTTTTTACTCGCGGCAGCCGAGCTTTTTTTCCAGCTCGGCAATCTTGTCGAGCCGCCGCTGGTGCCGTCCGGCCTCGAATTTCGCATCGAGCCAGATCCCGACCATCACCGTGGCCCGGTCGGCGGAGAGAACCCGCCCGCCCATGACCAGAACGTTGGCGTTGTTGTGTTCCTTGGCCATCTGGGCCATGAACTCGTCAGTGACCAAGGCGGCACGCACTCCGGGAAACTTGTTGGCGACGATCGACATGCCGATGCCTGTACCGCAGACCAGTATCCCCTTCTCGGCCTCGCCGCTACTCACCATGCCGGCGACCTTTTCCCCGAAATCGGGGTAATCGACGGAATTGCCGTTCGTCGTGCCGAGGTCTAGAACCTCGATATCCCGCTCGCGCAGATAGTCGGCGATGGCGTTTTTCAGCTCGAGACCGCCATGGTCGCTGCCGATCACGATCATCCGTCAACCTTTCTGAACACAAGGGTGGCATTGGTGCCGCCGAATCCGAAGGAGTTGCTCAGGCCGACCCGTACCTCGGCCTCGCGCGCCTGGTTCGGCACGTAGTCAAGGTCGCACTCCGGATCGGGTTCGTCGTAGTTGATGGTGGGAGGTACCACGCCCCGGTCGATGGTCAGGGCGAGATAGACTGCCTCGATGCCGCCGGCGGCGCCAAGAGCATGACCGGTCATGCTCTTAGTCGAGCTGACCATCAACTTTTTGGCATGGTCGCCAAAAACCGACTTGATGGCCATGGTTTCGTAGAGATCGTTGAACGGCGTCGATGTACCGTGGGCGTTGATGTAGTCGACCTCTTCCGGGTTAACCCTGGCACCGTCGATCGCCATCTTCATGCAACGGGCCGCACCCTCGCCACCCGGGGCGGGCGCGGTCAGGTGATAGGCATCACCGGTCAGGCCATAGCCAACGACCTCGGCGTAGATGCGGGCTCCCCTCTTCTTGGCGGATTCGTACTCTTCGAGGAAGAGAATGCCGGCGCCTTCGGCCATGACAAAACCGTCACGGCTCTTCTCGAAGGGCCTACTGGCCGCCGCCGGCTCGTCGTTGCGGGTCGAAAGGGCCTTCATGACGTTGAAACCGCCGATGCCCAGGGGGGTAATGGTCGACTCGGCGCCGCCGCAGATCATGGCGTCGGCATCACCCCGCTGAATGACGCGGAAGGCGTCGCCGATGGAATGGGTGCCGGTGGCGCAGGCCGAAACGGACGAGAGGTTCGGTCCCTTGGCCCCGGTCCGCATGGAGATGAAACCGGGGGCAAGGTTGATGATCAGCATGGGGATGAAGAAAGGCGAGATCTTCTTGTATCCGCCCTCGAGCATCGCCTTGTGGTATTTCTCGATGGTCGGCAGACCGCCGAGACCGGCACCGACCTGCACGCCGACCCTTTCGGCATTCGACTCGTCGATGGTGAAACCCGCATCCGCCAGCGCCATATCAGCGGCCGCCACGGCGTACTGGATGAACAGGTCCATCTTGCGCTGTTCTTTCTTATCGATAAAATCTCCGGCGTTGAAGTCTTTGACTTCGCCGGCGATCTGGGTTGGCAAATCCGATGCATCAAAGGATGTGATCCGGTCGATGCCGGACTTTCCCTGGGTCAGGGCGTCCCAGTTCTTGTCCAGTCCGGTTCCCAAGGGGGATATGATTCCAAGCCCTGTAATGACAACTCTTCGCATGATGTTCACCAGCCTCCACCGGGGTGGCCGGGCATCCCACCCGACCGACAGCGGGTGAGCACGAAGGCCCGGTCGGGCCTTCGTGCTCATTGTTTTCAGGAGTTTTCGTTGATGTAGTCGATGGCGTCCTGAACCTTCTGGATCTTCTCGGCGTCCTCGTCGGAAATTTCGATGTCGAATTCCTCTTCCAGAGCCATGACCAGTTCGACGGTGTCGAGGGAATCGGCACCGAGGTCATCCATGAAAGAAGCCTCGGGGGTGACCTGAGCCTCGTCGACGCCAAGCTGCTCGGCGACAATCTGCTTTACACGTTCTTCAACAGAAGCCATAACTTGTTACCTCCTCGGTTGATATCGGTTTTCGCAAACCGATCTTTTGGATAGTTGACCGTTCGTCGTCAACTCTACATATACATCCCGCCGTTGACGCCAAGCACCTGTCCGGTGATGTAGCCCGCCGCCTCGGAAGCCAGGAAGGCAACGGCGACAGCCACATCTTCGGGGGTACCGAGACGGCCGATGGGAATCTGCTGTACCAGCTCTTCCCTGGCCTTGTCGGTCATGGCATCGGTCATGGCGGTTACGATAAAGCCGGGAGTCACCGCATTGACGGTGATATTCCGCCGGGCCAGTTCCCTGGCGTTCGACTTGGTCAGCCCGATCATGCCGGCCTTGCTGGCGCAATAGTTGGCCTGACCGGGATTGCCCATCTCGCCGACGACGGAACTGATGTTGATGATCCGGCCGTAACGCTGCCTGGTCATCGATTTGGCCACAGCCCGCGTCAGCATGAAAGCGCCCTTGAGGTTGGCGTCCATGACCGCGTCCCAGTCCTGGTCCTTCATGCGCAGCAGCAGGCCGTCCCGGGTCAGTCCGGCATTGTTCACCAGTATATCGATCCGCCCGAAATGCTCCAGGGTCTTTTTCACCATATCGTCGACGGAAGCGGCCGAGCTGATATCGCCGGTGACGATCAGGGCCTCGGAACCGGCCTGGCAGATCGCTTCCGCGACCCCCTCCAAAGCCTCGCGGTCGCGGCCGGCGGCGGCGATTTTGGCCCCGCGGGCCGCCAGCTCGATAGCGATGGCACGACCGATTCCTCGGGAAGCACCGGTGACCAGGGCAATCTTTCCTGCGGGCATGTCGAACAATCTCCTTGCTTAAGCGGATTTCAGTGCGAATTTCAGGATCGGAGGGCGTCGAGTTCGGCGGTGGTGCCGAACGTTTCGATGCGCGTGCCACGGGCCATACGCTTGATCAGGCCGGCCAGAACCTTGCCCGGACCGATCTCGATAAAGCGATCCACACCCTGCCCGACCATGCAGCCAACGCTCTCTTCCCAGCGAACCGGCGCACAGACCTGGGCAACGAGCAGTTCCCGCACCCGGCCTGCATCCCGGTTGACCTGCGCCTCGACATTGGTCACCACCGGAACCTGCAAGCCGCGGACGGTGACCTGGTCGAGAACCGCGGCCAGCCGGTCGGCCGCCGGCTGCATCAGCGGGCAATGGAAGGGGGCACTGACCGGCAAAGGAAGCGCTCGTTTCGCCCCCTTCTCCCTGGCCAGGGCGACGGCCCGTTCCACCGCCGCGGCATGACCGGCGATGACCACCTGCCCCGGACTGTTGAAGTTGGCGGGAGCAACGATCTCGCCATCGGCCGCCTCGTCGCAGACCTGCTGCAAAAGGCCGGGGTCGAGGCCGATGATCGCCGCCATCGCCCCCTGCCCGACCGGAACGGCCTCCTGCATGAAGCGGCCACGGTCGCGGACGGTGCGGACGGCGTCGGCGAAATCGAGGGCGCCGGCGCAGACCAGAGCCGAATATTCGCCCAGCGAATGCCCGGCCACCAGATCGGGTTGCAGGCCGGTCTCCTGCTGCAGAACGCGCAGCGCCGCGATGCTGTGGGTCAGAATGGCGGGCTGCGTGTTTTCGGTCAGTTTCAGATCTTCATCCGGGCCGTCGAAGCAGAGGGACGCCAGATCGAAGCCAAGGGCGTCGTTGGCCTGTTCAAAGGTCTCGCGGGCGACGGCAAACCGCTCGGCCAGATCCTTGCCCATCCCGGCGGCCTGGGACCCCTGTCCCGGAAAAACGAATGCCAGCATATCGTCGTCTCCCCTTTTACGTTGCCGATTACCAGCGAATGAGGACCGAGCCCCAGGTAAAGCCGCCGCCGAAGGCGTCGAGCAGCACCAGGTCGCCTTCTTTCAGCATCCCCTGGCGATTGGCCTCGTCCAGAGCGACGGGAATGGTCGCGCCCGAGGTGTTGCCGTACTTGTGCACATTGACGAAGACCTGGTCTTCGCCGAGACCGAGCCGCTTGGCGACGGCATCGAGAATGCGGATATTGGCCTGGTGCGGGATGAACAGACGCAGGTCGCCGGCCTTGATGCCGTTGGCGGCGAGCGCCTCCTCGGCGACTTCGGTCATGGAGCGGACAGCGACCTTGAAAACCTCGTTCCCCTGCATCCTCAGGAAGGGGATCCGCTCCTTGATCCCCTGCTCGCTGACCGGGTGACGGGTGCCGAATCCGGGCTGATAGAGAAGCTCCCAGTAGCTGCCGTCGGAATGAAGATGGGTGGAAAGCACGCCGGAACCGCCATCGGTCGCCTCGACAACAACCGCGCCGGCGGCATCGCCGAACAGTACGCAGGTGTTACGGTCGGTCCAGTCCATGATCCGGGTCAACACCTCGGCCCCGATCACCAGCGCCTTGCCGACCGCGCCACTGACGACTTGCTTGACAGCGGAATCGAGAGCATAGATAAAACCGCTGCAGGCCGCAGACACATCAACGGCGAAGGCGTTCTTCGCCCCGAGCCGATCCTGCACCAGGCAGGCGGTCGCCGGCCAGGGAAAATCGCCAGTAATGGTGCCGACGACGAGATAGTCGATCTCCTCGGGAGCGACCCCCGCCATCTCCAGCGCCCGTCGCGCGGCATTGACGGCCAGATCGGATGTCGCTTCCGAATCGGCAGCCACGCGCCGTTCCCGGATGCCGGTCCGGGTCGTTATCCACTCATCGGAGGTATCGACCATCTTTTCCAGGTCGTGGTTGCTCAGAATCTTTTTTGGCAGGTAGGACCCGGTTCCGGTAATACGCGCTCTCAGCATGACAATGAACCTCCCTCAGGCACCGTTAATGGCCGGCTGCCCGTCATCCATAGCGGACTGTTCGCTGGCCGTGACAACACTCAGCGCTTCTTCAAGGGTTTGATTGACATTCTTCTCCACATAGTCGGCGGCGAGCTTGACGGCGTTCATGATCGCCTTTTCGTTGGAACCGCCGTGACAGATCATGCCGGTGCCGGCCACCCCCAGAAGCGGCGCGCCGCCGTATTCGGCGTAATCGATTTTCTTGCGGAACCGCCGGAAGGCAGGACGGGCGAGAAGGTAGCCGAGCTTGGCAAGAAGACTGCCCGACATCTCCTGGCGCAGCATGGTGGCAAGGGCCTCTGCCAGGCCTTCGGAGGTCTTCAGCACCACGTTGCCGACAAAACCGTCGCAGACGACGACATCGACCGAACCGTTGTAGATGTCGCGCCCCTCGACGTAACCGACGTAGTTGATGTCGGAACGTGTGAGAAGCGTGTGCGCCTCACGGGTCAGCTCGTTGCCCTTGCTCTCCTCCTCGCCGTTGGAAAGCAGCCCGACACGCGGATCCTCCTTGCCGAGAACCAGCTTCGAGTAGACCGCCCCCATTAGAGCAAAGCGGCTCAGGTGCCGCGGACGGCAATCGACATTGCCGCCGGCGTCGAGCACCATGGTCTCGTTGACCAGATTGGGCATAATGGCGGCGATCGCCGGTCGTTCAATCCCTGGAATCCGCTTGAGAATGAACATGCCGGCAGCCATGGTGGCACCGGAATTGCCGGCACTGACCACGGCCTGTGCCTCGCCACGCTTGACCAGTTCGAAAGCGACCCGGATGGAGGAGTCCTTCTTCTTGCGGATAGCGTCGGATGCCGAATCGTGCATCCCGACGACCTCGCTGGCATGCTGGATGGTTATGGAAAGGCCATCCGTGGCGTGGGAAGAGAGCTCCTGCGCGATGCGGTCCGAATCACCGACAAGAACCACTGGAATTCCCCATCGCCGGCAAGCAGCGACAGCGCCCGCAACCTCGACGGCCGGGGCGTTGTCTCCACCCATAACATCGACGGCGACAGTGATTTTCCCCTTCAAGCGAAACCCCTCAATCCTCGCCGCTCAGAATCTCTTTGCCCTTGTAGAACCCGCAGTTGGGGCACACACGATGGGGCTGTTTCGGTTCGTTGCACTGGGGGCAGGTCGAGACGCCGGGCGGGGTCAGGCTGTCATGGGCGCGGCGCATGTCCCGTTTCGATTTCGACGTTTTCTTCTTTGGCACTGCCATCGGTTCTGCTCCTTACCCGGAAGCGAGGGTCCGGGATTTGATTGTTTTTTTATGCGGGCCTGCCCGGAAGACGTCTGCGCAGCCTCAGTCGTCCTCGTCGGCAGACGGAATCTTCAAATCCTTCAAAGCAGCGAAGCGGTTGTTGAAAACCGGAGCCTCGCAACTGCAGCGACCGGCATTGAGATCCCTGCCGCAATGGGGGCAGAGCCCGGCGCAGTCGTGCCGGCACAACGGCTTGGCCGGCAGCTCGAGCACAATCTGCTCAGCCAGCAGCGAACGCAGATCGATCTGTTCGCCCTCGACGTGAATCAGCCCCAGCTCGTCGGGCGTCAGCTCGACGCCTTCCTCGTCCGTCTCTTCGCCGACATCGGCGATCACCGGCAGCTCACGGGTAAAGGTCAGACGGAACACGGCGTGCAGCTGGCGGGAGAAGTCGGCCAGACAGCGGCTGCAGCCGAGCCGGACGGAAGTCGCTATCCAGCCGTCGACCTCGAGCATGTCGACCAGCCGGCGGGCGTGGATCTCCGCGCGAACGGGCTCGGAAAAGGTGCAGACGCCCTCGTCTACAAGTGCCTGCAGAACTGGAAACGAGGAGGCGTCATCCTCCCAGACCTCGTTCAGGCCCGCATCCCTGACATCATCCCACTCGAGCTGAAACAAAATTACCTGCCCTCCATGCGAGAGCGCGTAGTATAAGACCTGCCGAAGGCATGTCAAGAGAAAAGCAGGACTTTCCTCCCCTGCCGAAGGCCGTTTTTTATTAGCCCATTCCCGATAAATTTGCAAGGCATTTCCCGGCCGCCATTCCTGCGTTGACTTGCCGCCCCCCCCCCTATACCTTGTGAAGACCGGACCGAACACGAACCAGGAGGACAACCCGTGCCAAGACTGTCAGAACTCGAAGCGTCGAAATCGCCGGGAGATGCCTTTGAGCGGCTCTGCGACATCATGCACCGATTGCGCGGACCTGGTGGCTGTCCCTGGGACGCCCGCCAGACTCCGGAGAGCCTGAAGCCCCATATCCTTGAAGAAGCTTATGAAGTTATCGAGGCCATCGACCTGAAAGACAACGATAAAATCTGCGAAGAGCTTGGCGATCTTCTGCTGCAGGTCGTCTTTCAGGCCGAGATTTTCAGACAACAGGAAGCCTTCGATGCCACCGTCGTTGCCGACAGCATCGCCGACAAGCTGGTGCGGCGTCATCCGCACGTTTTCGCCGACGCCGACTGGTCGTGTGAAAAGGAGCTGCATCTCCAGTGGGAACGGATCAAGAGCAAGGAGAAACCCAAACGCGGCACACAAGGCCCGTTCGATACCATCCCGAACACCCTGCCCGCCCTGATGCAGGCCCAGAAGCTGGTTTCGAAAGCGATGAAATCAGATCTGGAACAGGACAGGCGAAAGACCATTCTCGTCCGCATGAGCGACCGGCTGGCCGCCCTTCCGCCGACAGACGCCGAACCGGAAGGGGCCGAAGAGCTCATCGGCGAGCTGCTTCTCGAGGTCGTCCGGCTCGCCGCCAGTCTCGGATGCGATGCCGAAACCAGCCTGCTCAGAACCATGAACGCCTATCGGCAACAGCTCAATGCCGCCATCGGTCAGGGTAACAATTCGGGTAATTTTTCATCCGCAAACCGAAAATGACCGACTTTCAATAGGATTTCTTCCTTGTCCACAACAGGTGTGGACAGCCTGTTCAGAATGCTGTGCATAACCTGTTGGCAAAGTGGATTGATGGCACACCTGGCACATTGCCTACTTTTTAGGCAAACAAGAAACGCTCGTAACAACGGCACCTTACCCGTACCATCGCACAAATGGTTTCGCACCTAATGAAAAAATGGGCCACGCATTGCTGGCCGACGCAACCACGGGAAAAGAGATGTTCATAAGAATCGTACTGATATTCATCGCCGTGCCGGTACTCGAAATCTACACCCTGCTGCGCGCCGGCGAACTGATCGGCCTCTGGCCCACCCTCGGCCTGATCCTGCTGACCGGGGTAGCCGGCGCCTGGCTGGCGCGCACCCAGGGACTGGAACTGCTGCTGCAGATCCAGCGCGAACTGGCCGCGGGGCGCATGCCGACCGAAAAGCTGTTCGACGGGGCGATGGTTCTCGCCGGCGGTCTGGTGCTGCTCACGCCCGGATTCTGGACCGACCTGCTCGGCTTCTTCTGCCTGGTGCCGGCCACGCGTGAACTGCTCAAGAAAGTTCTGAGGAAGTGGGCGGAGAAAAGGCTGGCCTCTGGCTCGGTCCGCATCTACCGCTTCTGAGCCGGAAAGCACCGCCCACTACCTGAAAGAAAACGGGGTGAGCCCCGCGCCCACCCCGTTCCGGCAACTGTTCATCCCTCTTCGGTCTCGGCCGCTCCGACCAGCTCCAGCAGCCGGGCGCTTCGTTGCAGAAACGCCTCCATCCGTTCCCGGTCGAAGGCTTGACCGGACAAGCAGGCCAGATCGTAGACATGCCTGAGGGCAAGTTCAGCCGTGTCCCGCCGTCCCGAGCGCAGCAGCTCGACAATCCTCTTGCCGGCCCGGCTGCCGATGTTGACCAGAAAGGTCTTTTCATCGTCACCGTCCGGCAGATCCCTGCCGGAAAGACGGGTCATTTCCCGAAAACGGCGCAGCCTCTCGTCGACCAGCAGCAGGCCGGGCAGCTGTTCGTCCTTCAGGCTTTCGACCCGCACCCGGACGCCCTCTTTGCCGAAAAGCCCGGTCGCAAACTCGTTCAGCAGCTCCCGTGGAGATTTTTCACTGTCGGCACTCACCAGGTCGGCGGCCTTGTCCTCCTCGTCAACCAACGATGCATCCACTTCGGCATCGACCCTGATGAAGCGCAGCGACGGATTTTTCATCTCAAGGAACTGGATGAAATGGCTGTCGATCATGGCGTCAAGAATCAGCACTTCTCTGCCCTGACTGTTGAACAGCCTGACATAGGAAGCCTGGCCGACCTCGTCGGTGGCATAGAAGATCTTGTCGCCCTGGTCCTTGCTGGCCCGTTCCCGATAATCCTTCAGGGTGGTATGGCCGCTCTCGTGGGTGGTGCGGAACAGGACAATGTCCTCGACCCGGGAGCGGAACTTGTCGTCCTGCATCATGCCGAACTTGACAAAGGTGTGGATCATCTCCCAGACGTCGACAAAGGACTCCCGGTCCTTTTTTGCCAGTTCGACGATCCGGGCCGCGACCCGGCCGGCAAGAACCTCCCGGATCTTCCTGACCTGCGGCTCTTTCTGCAGATAGCTGCGGGAGACGTTGAGCGGCAGATCGGGCGCATCGAGACACCCCTGCAGCGGCAGCAGAAACTCGGGGATCAGCTCGGGGCAGTTGTCGGTGACGAAAACCTGGTTACAGAAAAGCTTGATGTGGCTTTTGGTGACGTCGAACTCGTTGTTGAGCCTGGGAAAGTAGATGATCCCCCTGAGGTTGAACGGAAAATCGACATTCAGATGAATCCAGAACAGGGGATCTTCGGCCAGCGGATAGAGTTTGCGGTAGAACTGTCTGTACTCCTCCTCGGAAATCTCGCTCGGCGTGCGGCACCAGAGGGGAGCGCAGTCGTTGACCACCTCGCCCCCCAGCCGAATGGGGACCGGCAGAAAATTGCAGTAGCGCTTCAGAACCTGCCGCAGCCGCTCCTGGTCGAGAAATTCGGACGATTCCTTGGCGATATGCAGGATAACTTCGGTACCGCGGTCGGCCTTGGCAAAGGGACGCAGCTCGTACCGGGTTGAGCCGTCGCAGACCCAGTGGGCACCTTCGGCGCCCTCCTGGTAGGACAGAGAACGGATTTCGACCTTGTCCGCCACCATGAACGCCGAATAGAAGCCGAGGCCGAAATGACCGATAAGCTGGTTCGGATCGGCGGCATCCCTGAACCGGCTGACGAACTCTTTCGCCGAAGAGAAGGCGATCTGGTTGATGTAGCGACGGATCTCGTCGGCCGTCATGCCGATGCCGTTGTCACGGACCGTGACCGTGCCGGCCGCCTTGTCCATCTCGATCTCGACCGCGAAATCGTCACCAATCTGCAGCCCCTCGACCGTGCCGATCTGTTTCAGTTTGTGAATGGCGTCGACGGCATTGGCGACGAGTTCGCGCAGAAAGATGTCGTGCTCACTGTAGAGCCACTTCTTGATGATGGGGAAGATGTTCTCGGTGTGGATGGAAATGTTTCCCTGTTCGATCTTTTCCTGCTGTTCCGACATGCTCAGTCCTCCTGTCCCTGGCGGGCGCCCCGGGCCCGCCGGCAATCGCTGGCAAAACTAATGACAGGAGGTGACGATGTCAAGGGACCATCAGGTCGAAATCGAACAGGGGTTCGAGCGGCAGCCTGAGCCTGACCAGGGGAACGGGAAGAAAGGAACGAAGATTCGCCAGCCGCCACAGTTGTTCCAGGTCGCCACCGTCGGGAGCGAAGGCAACCACGCCCCGGGCAAGAAAGACGACACCTATCACCAGAGGAAGAGCGACATTGACCAGAAAATAGAGGCCGGTGCCGCAACTTCGGCCCCAGAGGCGACGCAATCGGCACAGGGGCGCCTCTTCCCGCTCGCGCAGAACCCGCCACAGTGTGGTGACCGAAAGAAAGATCGCGAACAGCCCCATGAGCAGACAGCGGTTCATCTTGGGTCCTCCTTTCCTGCGATCCGCCGCGGCGGCCCTGTCACCGGAATCAGGTGTCAGTTCTCGCTCAGAAAATGCGCCTCGTAGAGGTCCTCCAGTTTCTGCAGATGCCGGCTTTCGTCGTTGCCGATGCGGCGGAAGAGCTCCGCCATGGGGGCGCCGGCACATCCCTGGGCCATCCGCTGGTAGAAATCGAGGGCGTTCTTTTCCAGGTGGATGGCGTAGGCGAGCGCCTCCCGCACCCCGGAATCGGGCGCCAGGTCCTTCTTGCTGAGCACATAGTCGAGATTCATGGTCGGCACCGGCCGGTTCAGCTGGTGCTCGCCGCCCATACTCCCCTCGACCAGGGCCTTTTCCAGCTCGTACTTGTGCTCGAGCTCGTCCAGGGCCATCTCCTTCAGGATATCCCTGGCCGCCTTGTCGCGAACTATCAGGATCCCGCGCAGATAGTGCCGGAAACTTTCATTCTCCATCTCGATGGCCATCTCCAGGGCGGCCTCGAACGTATGACAGACCTGTGAGTTGCTCATTGCTCTCTCCCTCGGTCAGTAGATGACAATATAGCCATGCTTTTCCGCAATCCGTGAAATTTCCAGAACATCTTCGATGCGGTACTCCTCTCCGTCCAGCCGAAAGATGTAGCCGCCTTCCGGCTGTTCCTCGGCCAGGGCGATCAGGGCTTCAAAGGTCGCTGTCTTGATCGTCTGCATCTCGTTTTCTCTTTTCCCAATTATAGGGCAAAATTTCCGGCTCTGCGGCCATAGGCAGGGATTTTTCACTCGCCGATGATCTTGACCAGTACCCGCTTTCGGCGCCGTCCGTCGAACTCACCGTAAAAAATCTGCTCCCAGGGACCGAAATCGAGCCGCCCGCCGGTGACGGCGACCACGACCTCGCGCCCCATGACGGTCCGCTTCAGGTGGGCGTCGCCATTGTCCTCGCCAGTCAGGTTGTGCCGGTAGCGCTCCAGCGGCTCGTGCGGCGCAAGTTCCTCCAGCCAGCGCTCGAAATCATCGTGCAAACCCGACTCATCGTCATTGATAAATACCGAAGCCGTGATATGCATTGCATTGACGAGACAGAGTCCTTCGCTGATGCCGCTCTCGACCAAACAGGCTTCGATCTCGGGCGTGATGTTGACGAACCCCCTACGGGCGGGGATCTGAAACCAGAGTTCCTTGCGGTAGGACTTCATCGACGCGCTCCTCTCAATCAGTCGACGGACAACGGGTTGCATCGATTTTGGGCGCATGGTATATGATGCGGCCCTATGCCCGACGCACAGTCGTTGAAAACGATGAAAAAGACCTTCAGTCTGACTCTCATATTTCTGCTGGTACTGCCGGCCCTGCTCAGCGGCGGCTGCCGCGAGCCAACCGGCGACGGCCAGGTCGAGCTCCTCATTCCGCCGCGGGTGATCGCCCCGAAAAGTTACACCGAGCTGGCGGACATCTTCAACCGTCTCGATTATGACCTCGACACCCTCGACCGAGGGGTTCCGCCGCTGCTGCTGCAGCGTTTTCCGCCGGACATGGGGCGGATTCCCACCGTCGGCGAAAAGAAGCGCCTGTTCTATCTTGGCCTGCTGCCGATGGCGCTGATGCTCAACGAGGAGATCCGGCTCGAGCGGAAACGGCTGCAGCGCATCCTGGGCCGCGTCAGCGCCAAACGTCCCCTGTCCATCGTGGACAGGGCGTTTCTCGACAGCCTGCAGCAGGCCTACCATGTCAGGGGCGACGTGCTCCGTTCGGCGGCCGTGCGGGAAAAGCTGCTACGACGCGTCGACATGATTCCGGTCGAGCTGCTGCTGGCGCAGGCGGCCAACGAATCGGCCTACGGCACCTCCCGCTTCTGCCTCGCCGCCAATAACCTGTTCGGCGAGTGGACCTTCGTCCCCGGCACCGGCATCGTTCCGGAAGGTCGCCCTGCTGGAGAAACCTACGAGGTGCGGGTCTTCTCCTCCCTCTACGAATCGCTCCGCTCCTACGCCCGCAACATCAACACCCACTGGGCCTACGAATCGCTGCGCCGCGAACGGGAACGCCTGCGCCGGGAAGGCCTTCCCCTGTCCGGCACGCAGCTCGCCGGCGGCCTGCACCTCTACTCGACCCGCCGCCAGGCCTATGTCGACGATATCCGCGCCCTGATCCGGCACAACCGGCTCGAACGCCTGGCCCGATCGGAGCTGAGGCCCTCCCTGCGCCGCAAACTCTACGGACGCCAGGACACCCTGGTGGCCGTCGCTCAGTAACCGCGTTCCGGGACGTCCGGCCGGATCCAGAGGTGGCTGTACCAATGCCAGCCGCCTCCGAGGCCCGGCGCCGTCAGCGTGTACTTGCCCCGCCGCCCCGAAATCGGTCCCGCCGCACGAACCCGCAGCAGACCCCGGTTTTTGTCGATCCATTCGATCCGCGCACCCGGCTGTCCGGAAACATAGCAGGTCAGCCGGTCCAGGTCGACCTGGCCGGGGGCAATCCCCAGAGTCAGCACCGGCGGATTTTCCGCCGCCAGCACCGGCGACAGGGGCCGGACGGCGAACACCGGCAGACGCCGCATGGCGAGCTTGCCGGCAAATTGCTTCGGGTCGGCGTACGGTCCGCCCATGGGGAATCGCGGCAGGGCATAACGGTCGCTGGCCGTGGTCACCACCCCGGACTGCTGGGCGACCGCGGCGCGAAATCCCATGCGCTTGAGCAACTGCTCTACGGCCGGGTCATATTCGCCGTAGGGATAGGCGAACAGGTCGGGATCGATGCCAAGGTGACGGCGAAAGGCGGTGCGGGCCTGTTCCAGGTCGTCGCGCAGCCGCTGCAGCCGCTGCTGCTCGGTCTCCCCAGCCTTGCGGTCGACCATGTGCAGATGAGCGGCCGAATGGCTGCCGATTTCGACCCCCCGTGTCATCAGCTCACGGATCTCGTCCCAGCCCAGGTAGGAAGCACCGCCGACGGCGTCGGTATTGATGAACAGGGTGACCGGAAAGCCGTACTCCTCCAGCAGCGGCAGCACACGCAGAAAACTGCGAAAGCCGTCATCCACCGTCAGCACCGCCAGCGGACGGTCGAAGGCGGCCTTGCCTTCCAGACGGTCGACCAGTTCGCCGAGGCTGACAACCGCAACCCCGCTCTTCTTCAGGATCGCCAGGTGCGCCCGGAAATCTTCGAGGGAAACGTTGGTGGAAGGATACCGCCGCTCACCGAAACGGTGATAGATGAAGAGATTGGCCCGGCCGGCCGCAACCACCTGTCCGACACTGACGCAGAGAAACAGCAGGAAGAGAATCGCCGTTTTCATTCGACATTCTTCTTCACCTGGCTGCGCAGGTACTTGCGGATGGCGTTGCGGGCGCGCGGGGTGATGGCCCATTCGAGCCATTTCGGCAGCACCTGCGGTTTTTCTGCCCGCTCGATGGCGACCTGGTCGCCGTCCATCAGCCGGGCCTTGAGCAGCCGGGTCTTGCCGTTGATGCGGGCGCGCCGGGCATGCAGGCCCAGCTCCTCATGAATGTCGAAGGCGAAATCGAGCACGCTGCTCCCCTCGGGCAGAATCCGCGACTCGCCGCGCGGTGTGTAGACGCGGATCTTGGACGAGGCCAGCCGCAGGCTTTCGGTGTCGATCGCCGATTCCCCCTCCATCAGCGACTTCATCAAGCTCTTGAAATTGCTCAGCTGAAAATCGAAACCCGGCGCCAGAACACCGGACTCGTTGAAACGGGCGAACTTGCGCGTCGTGATCTCGACCCGCAGCCGGTATTTGCCAGCCTGCACCGTTGTTTTCAGGGCCTGGTAGCCGTGCTTGGACGTGGTGTAGAGATGATCGCGCAGCTTGCCGGGAATGGGCGGAAAGAGGCTGTGCAGAATGCCCAGGGCCAGGTAGGCATCCATGGTGCGATCGACCTGAATCTCCAGAGTGTAAAGGGTGGCAAGCCCCCTGCCCGTGTCCCGGGCTGCGGAAATCGAAAACGGCCGCCAGCGGTCACGCTGCAGGGTCGAAAGCTTGTGATGTTCGAAGGAATTGGACAGAACGGCGCGTATCTTGCGAAGGCTGCTTGCGGTTTCCTGCTTCAGCTGCTCGATGATCCGTCGGTAGCGGGCCGCGCGGTTGGGATAGATGGTGGTCAGTGCCAACGCCTCGAGTTCGGTGGCGACATAGCCCATGCCCAGATGCCGGGCGAGGGGCACGTAGACCTTGCGCGTCTCTTCGGCGATGCGCTGCTGCTTGGCCGGCGCCAGGGCGCCGATGGTCCGCATGTTGTCGATGCGATCCCAGAACTTGAGGCAGAGAACCCGCACATCCTCGATCGCCGCCAGCAGCTGTTTGCGGTAGGTTTCGGCCTGCAGCGCCTCCTTGCTCAGCCGGTCGTCCTCGACCTTGGTCAGGCCGTTGACCAGCAGAGCGACCTCGCCGCCGAAATTCTCCCTGATGTGCTCGAGGGACAGGTCGGTATCCTCGACCACGTCATGCAGAACCGCGGCGATGACGGAAGGAAAGTCCATCCAGTGGCGGGCGGCCAGATGCGCCACCCGCAGCGGATGAAAGAAATAGGGCTCTCCCGACTTGCGAAACTGCCCGTCGTGTGACTTGCGGGAAATCTGGATCGCCTGCTGCAGATCGTCGATCGACCTGTCCAGTTCCTCTTCGCTCAGCTCGCCACCGTGATGGGTGACCAGCAGCTCCATCATTTCATTGATCAGGCGCAATTCCCGGCGCTGGTCGTATTCCATGAGCTCCGCCAAGGTTCTCTCCCGCAACGATGAGAATTCCGGATTGCCCAACCCGGTTCAGTCGATAATAAAAAAAAATCCGCGCCCGGAGAAGAGCAAAGATGCACCGGACAAGACGGCGCGTGCGGACCGTCTTCCGACGGAAAACCTGCGAGGGATCGAGACCCTTCCCGCCGTCCCGGAATGGGGGCGTTAGGGGGGGGAGGAGAAAAACGTTTTTCTACCCCCTGCTAGCCGGGCGGCCAGCCCATGTCACGACCGCCGAGCAGGTGGAAATGGATATGCCAGACAACCTGGCCGCCGGCGGCATTGCAGTTGTTGACGATCCGGAAACCGTCCTCGGCGAAGCCGCGGTCGTGAGCGATCTTGCCGGCGATCTGGTAGATGTGGCCGATAAGCTCGTTATCGGCACTGGTGAGATCGAGCGTGGTGCGGATGTGCTTGCGCGGAACGATGAGATAGTGGTGCGGCGCCTGAGGATTGATATCCTCGAGTACCACCAGCCGGTCGTCCTGATACACGAACGTTCCCGGTATCTCACCGCCGATGATCTTACAGAAGATGCAACTGTCCGGCATGGGCCTCCTCCTGTCGCTGTGGTTTTGCGGATGCACGTCTGTCCAAGGTTATCACAT
Source organism: Geothermobacter ehrlichii (assembly GCF_008124615.1). Taxonomy (NCBI): domain Bacteria; kingdom Pseudomonadati; phylum Thermodesulfobacteriota; class Desulfuromonadia; order Desulfuromonadales; family Geothermobacteraceae; genus Geothermobacter; species Geothermobacter ehrlichii. Next base: position 413,517 of record NZ_VNIB01000001.1, on the reverse strand, counting down.
GCCAGCCTTCACGTGCGGCCTTGCGGCCGAGTCGTTCGTCATGGCTGAACAGAATCACCTGATGCCTGCCGGCCAGCCGAGCCAGCAGATGCAGCGCCAGCTTCTGCCTATGCTGGTCGAGGTTGACCAGGGCATCGTCGAGCAGCAGCGGCAGGTGCCGCCCCCGGGAAAACTGTTCGACCAGACCGAGCCTGACGGCGAGAGAGAGGGTATCGCGGGTTCCCTGGCTGAACTGTTCGCTCCCTTTCCAGCTCCCCGAGGCGGTCATGATATCGATCTTCAGATCGTCGCGCAGCCGGATTTTTCCGTGACGGCCGTCGGTGAGCAAGTGCAGGTAGCCGCCGACCCTTTCGGCAAAACGCTGCAGGTAATTGGCGCGAAAATCGTTCACCGCCTGCTGCAGTTCACCGCAGGCGAGGGTCAGAATGCGTTTCTTCCTTTCGAGTGCGGCGACCTCGCGTGACAGTTCCTGCTCCCTCTCTATCAGCCGGGCACGATCGGCGACCGGGGCGGCCAGCCCGATCCGGCGCTCGAGAAGCCTGGTTCGGCGCTCGCCCAGTTCCTCCAGTTCCCGGCGTTTGCCTTCGAGCGCACGCTCGGCCTGTTCGAGATCGTCGGCCTGAAGATCGACTCCCTGGCGCAGCTGCCTCCCCCGGCTCTGCCGTTCCTCGACCAGCGCCAGTTCCCGCGCCAGCTCCCGGATGCGCACATCCACCTGCCGCCGATCAGGCAGTACGGCCAAGGCGGCATGCACCTGCCGCAGCTGCTCGAACAGCTCGGCCCAGGCATCGCCGCCATCGGCCAGCAGGACACACAGCCTGTCGGCATCGATCCCCAGCCGATCGGAGAGTTGCCGGCAGATACGGTGCAGCTCTGCAGAAGATCGCAGGTTGTCCGAAGCGACGCTCTGTCGCCGGGTCTTTTTCCGCCCGGACAGCCTCAGGGCGAAAACGGTGAAAAGCCAGAGAAGGGCAGCGGCAAAATGGGGATAGAATCCCCACTCGGGCCGAAGATGACGGGCCAGCAGGGAGCCGCCGACAGCCAGCAGCGTCCCGAGGCCGAGGCCGACCCGGCGCCACAGCCGTCCCCGCCGATCTCTTTCCTGGTCCCGGTCCGGTAACGACCCGGGCAGAAATCGCGCCAGCTTCGTCCCCTGCTCGAGCAGACGCAGAACCTCGTCTGGAAACGGCATCGCCGGCGACAGGGACAGACGCCGTGACAGCTCGACGTGCAGTTCCCTTTCGCGCTCGAGCAGCTCGCCCAGCGTCTGCCGCCGCTGCTGCCATTCATCCAGGGTGGCGGTCAGCCGTTCCTTCTCCCGGGCGAGGTGCCAGTAACGGCTGATCCACTGCAGATAGCGTTCGCCCTTCGCCAGTTCGCTCCGCTCACGCTCGATTCTCCGTTCGAGCGCATCCAGCTCCGCCTCCAGGGCAGTCAGTTCCGCCAGGGCGGACTCGGAACGGCGCAACTCCTCCCGAATCCGCACCAGCTCCTTGCGGGCGCTCTCGAGCCTCCGATCGCGTGTCTTGTCCTTGCCCCAGGGATTTTCGGCCGTGATCGCGAACAGCGACTCGCGCAACCGGGTGAGCACCTGGTCGTAATTGACATCTCCTCCGCCCGAAAGCAGATCCTTGATCCGCTCGGCCAGAGAACGCCCGAAATCGAGAGAGAGGGCGCCCTGGCCGAAAAAGAGAGACGAACGGAACAGATCGGGGTCGCGAAAGCCGATCAGGCGTTCGATTTCGTTCAGATAGGCCTCCCGCTCTCCCGACCGTCCCCGTGGCGAGGCCTTGCCGGCAACCTGGTGCGCCGGCTGATACAGGTGATCGGACCAGGTCAGGGAGACTTCATCGGTCAGCAGATCGCGCTGCACCGTGACCGTTCCCTCGGCAGTCTCGAACCTGACACATGCCCGGCAGATGCCCGGCCGAGTCCAGGGAACGAAGCGCCCCTTGTCCCTGACGCCGAACAGCACGGCCGGCACCGCGTCCATCATCGACGACTTGCCGGCCTCGTTCGGCCCGATCACCAGGTTGAGGCCGCGGCGAAATTCGAAGGTGGCACGCACAAAGGGGCCGAACGCCTCCAGCTCGAGGGCGCGCAGTATCATTACCGCCCCTCCACGATCCGGAACCGGACCAGGATTTCCCTCAGCGCCTGCTCGATCTCCCGACGCTGTTCGTCATCGTCGGTCCGACGCAAGAGCTTTCTGAATCGGCGGACGCACTCGCCCCTCACACTCTCTTCGCGGGCCAGTTCATCGAGCCGCTCATCGCTCAGCCAACGGGTTTCGTCGACCAGGTCGAGGTGGAAGAACGCGGAGCGACAGCGCCCGGTCAGCCAGTCGATGTCGAGTGCCCGCTCGAGGGTGCCGTGCAGCCGCAGCCGCACCAGGTCGTCGCAATCGGCCGCGGCTTCCACCATCCGGGCGACGGCCTCGCCGGTGATGCCGGCTTCGAGCTCGATCGTCTTTTCGACCAGCTTTCGCGTCTGGATTTCCACCGGCCGCACCGAAGCCGTGCGTGGGCCGATTTCGACCAGCAGCACATAACGCGGCCCGTTTTCGCCGAACCTCTTCCCTTCCGGCGAACCTGGATAGCAGCCGTACAGCCGCCCCCCCAGCGACAGCTCCTGAAAGCGATGGTAGTGCCCGAGGGCGAGATAATCGAGATCCCAGTCCTGCAGGTCGGTCAGGGCAAAGGGCAGATCCTTGCCTCGATAGTCCCATTCGGGGCTTCCCTCGAGCGAGCCGTGCAGCAGCCCGACATGCAGTCCGTCGTCGAAACGGCGGCGCATGCCGGCGAGAAGGGCCGCCGGCTCCTCTGCCACGCCGGCGGCGAAACCGTAGAGGTAGACATCCTCGCGGCCGACGCGAAGCTTGACCGGGGTGGCGACCTGAACGTCGGTCAGCAGAACCGCCGTCGGAAAATTCTCCCGGCGATAAACGCCGGTGCCGGCAAGCTGGTGGTCATGCGTCCCCGGCAGCAGGACGACGCCGATCCCCGCATCGTCCAAACGGGCGAACGCCCCCTGGACAAAACCGACAAGTCCGCTGTCCGGATCGCACCGGTCGAACAGGTCGCCGGCGACCAGAACCAGCTCGACCTTTTCGGCGATGGCCAGATCGACAATCCGGGTAAAAGTGGCGAGAAAATCCTCCCGACGTTGCTGCTCCCTGGCGCCCAGCGTCGGAAAGGCGGCGCCAAGATGCAGGTCGGCCGTATGCAGAATCCTGATCATGCGACTCTATTCGTCCCGGCAGAACTCGGGATAGTAACAGACATTGGTGGAACAGGGCGTGCCGAAGCGTTTTTGGTGCGCCGCGACCGCCGCCCGGCGGTAGGCGGCTCCGTCGCCCCTGGTCTCGGCCAGTTGCAGGCAATCGCACGCCAGGGCGAGGTTGGCCAGCTTGAGCCGGGTCGGCGCTCCCCTTCCGACCAGCTTCAATCCATGGATGCCGGCTGCCTTGAGGGCGGGAATGGCGCACAGACCACAGCCGTGCCGGCGGTTGCTGCGCGACCAGCTCGTCTGGCGCTCAAGCACCGGCTCGAGGGATTGCCGCGCGGTAGGATCCAGGGGGCTGATCTCGTACGGAATTTCACAGGGCCAGATCTTGTCCGGACTGCTGTGGTGGAAGGTGCAGAGTCCTTCGGTGTTGGGACATTTGCCCACCAATAGAAAGGCGTCGAAACACATCCCGGGAACCTGCCGCACGATCGCCGCCATTTCTTTCACCGAAAGATGCCGGGGCAGAATCGCCCGGCCGATGCCGTGGCGCGCGTAGAGCCTCACGGCAGCCGAATTGCCGAGATGCGCCAGGGTGCTGGCGTGATACTCGAGCTCGGGAAAGGCGTCGGCAAGGGTCCGCAGCAGACCGAAATCGGCGAGAATGACGCCGGCAAGACCGGCCGCGGCCGCCTTCTCGACCAGCTCCATCAACTCGGCATACTGCTCTTCGTCGTAAAAGGGGCTGTTCAGGGTCAGATAAAACGGGCGTTGCGCACGGCGGCAGGTGCTTACAGCGGCCAGAAACTCCTGCAGGTCCCGAAACTGGGCACCGGCGAATGTTCGCTGGTTGGCGGACGCCAGCAGGCCGTATTTCTGCAGCCATCCCGCTGGCACCACGCCGCCATAGAGTTCGTCGGCGCCCGCCGAAATCAGCGCCTCGACTTCCTGCAGATTGTCAACCGGACTGATCAGTTTCATGCGCGGTGTTTCCAGACATGCTCCCAGCGCCAGTTCCACCAGTCACCGCCCGGTTCGGCGGTCAGGGTCTCCCCGACAATGACCAGGGTCAGGGACGGCCGCGGGTTGTTCTGTCCGAGATTGAAGAAATCACGGTCACCGACCCGTTCCGCCATCGTATCGAGGTCAGCCAGCACGATCTCCTCGCCCGGCAGGCCGATGCGGTGCAGAAGTGCCATCGGCACGTTCTTGCCGTAACCGCGCCGGAGAACGGCCACCAGCTCGGGCAACGGGATGTTGTTCATGTAGATGAGCAGGGTCACGCCGGGGGCGGCGAGCTCTTCCAGTGTCGGGGCGTCCGGACCGTCTCCCAGCGTTCGAGGCGAGGCGATGATGGCCCGGTTGCAAACGCCGGGCAGATCGAGGGTCTTGCCGAGCCGGGCGGCGGCAGCGTTGGCGATGCCAACCCCCGGCAACACCTTCACCCGCTCACCGAGAGCATCGATGAAAGGCTGAAAGGGGGAATAGAAGGTCAGGTCGCCGGGAACAAGAAAACTGACCGGCGCCTGTTCCGACTCGCTGCGCACCCGGGCGATCAGCTCCTCGTAGCTGTAGTCGAACGGGATGAGAATCTGCTTGCCCTGCAACAGTTTGGCGAAGGTTTCGCCGTAGGGCTCGGGCGCATAGACGGTCGCAGAATCCTCGAGGGCCCGTGCTCCGTCAAGAGTCAGCATGCCGGGATCGCCAGGGCCGGCACCGATGAAATAGACGGGAAACATCAAACACCACCTCTTTTGAACAGGTGCAGCAGGAATTCACGATTGCCCTTCGGACCGGGCACGGGCGACTCGATGCTCTGGCCTACGGTCAGGCCCAGCTCCCGGGCGGCATCGGCGACATCCTGCAGCGCCTTTCGCCTCAGCGCGGGATCGCGCACCACCCCTCCCTTGCCCACTTTGCCCCGACCAACCTCGAACTGCGGCTTGACCAGGGCGATGATGTCGGCCTCCGGCTGCAGCAACGCCAAGGTCGGCGGCAGCACCTTGGCAAGCGAAATGAAGGAGGCGTCGATGACGGCGAGGTCGGGCAGCGGATCAAGGCGATCGGCGGTAAGATGTCGGATGTTGGTCCGCTCGAGATTGATCACCCGCGTATCGTTGCGCAGGCTCCAGGCGAGCTGGCCGTAACCGACGTCGACGGCGTAGACCCGGGCTGCGCCATGCTGCAGCAGACAATCGGTGAAGCCGCCGGTCGAAGCGCCGACATCGATAGCGACCCGCCCCCCGATGCGAACGGGAAACTGCTTCAGGGCAGCCTCGAGCTTGAGACCGCCGCGGGAAACATAGGGGATATCCTCCCTCTTGAGCCGCAGTTCGACGTCGACGGCAACCTGGCTGCCGGCCTTGTCGATGCGCTGCTCGTTCACCAGCACCTGGCCGGCAAGGATCAAGGCCCTTGCTCTCTCCCGTGAACCGGCAAGCCCCCGTTCGACCAACAATCTGTCCAGTCGGATCTTCTCGCTTGACATGAATCGGGTATCAGAATGATTGAAGCAGTTGCAGATAACGGCAAGTTAACACAGCCCCCTCCCCCGAACAACCGGTATCGACCGAAGGAAGAAGCGCCTGCCACCCGGCCGCTCGGCTGAAAGACGATACATGCTGACGCATTTTCACCAAAAATGTGTTAAATATTATGAGACAGGCAGGAAGGCTCCAATTTCCCCAAGCATGAACGCCGCACGCAACCTGTGGATATCAAATGTTTTTTCCTGAAGGGACCCCAGGGAATGAATGAACAGATCCTTGTTGTCGATGATGAAGAGAGCATCCGTTTCACCTTCAAATACCTCCTTGGCGACCAGGGCTACCAGGTCGAAACCGCCTGTTCGCCGGAGGAAGCCCTTGAGCGGATCAGCCAGCGGGAATTCGATCTGATCTTTCTCGACCTGCTGCTCGGCCTGCATTCCGGTCTGACCCTGCTCAAGGATATCAGGCAACAACTTCCGAACACCCCGGTCGTCATGGTGACCGGAGCTCCCGACGAACAGACCGTCAGCGACGCGATTCGCAACGGCGCCTTCGCCTACATCCCCAAGCCCGTCCGCCAGGACACCCTGGAAACCATCACCCGCAAGGCCCTCGATTACCGGGCATCGCTCGCCGGGACAAAATAGCGGCACAATTTTTGTACTTCCGTAAAAGCCCCCGCTATGGAGGAGAGATTTCCGTGTCATGCCCGGATCGAGCCTGAGTGAACTGTTTGAGTCTCTGCCCGTTCCAGCCTGGATTGAAGATTTTTCCGCTGTCAGGAAAAGAATCGACCAGTTGCGCCAAAACGACATCCAGGACTGGAGCCTGTTCTTTCTTCAGCACCCCGACATAGTGCGCGAATGTGCCGGCCTGGTGCGTATCCTTGATGTCAATGGCAAAGCCCTCGAACTGTACGGAGCAAAAAACAAGCAGGAGCTGCTGACCAACCAGGAACGTGTTTTTACCGACCACAGCTTCAGGATCTTCTCCGAAGAGCTGGCGGCCTTGGCCGAAGGCAGCACCGAGTTCTCCACCCGGGTCCAGCACCGAACCCTGCAGGGAGAAGCCATCTACATCGATCTTCGGGCTTCCATCCCGACCGGCTACCACGACAGCTGGGAAAGAGTGATTGTACTCACCCTCGATGTCACCCGCGAGACCCTGGCTGAAGAAGGACTACGCAAAAACCGGGAACATCTCGGCTCCTTTTACCGCAACACTCCGATCGCCTACCAGTCCCTCGACAGCAGGGGATGTTTCCTCGATGTCAATCCCGCCTTCGAGCGGATGCTCGGCTACAGTCGTGATGAATTGATCGGCAAACCTGTGGCCGACCTGCTGACTGAAGAATCACGGCAAAAACTGCAACAGCTGTTTCAGGCTTTCCTGATGTCGGACCAGGTTGAAAAGGGCGAGATCACCATGCTCGACAAAAACGGCCGTCCCCTCGACATCATGGTCGAAGGGCGCCTGGAAAGAGACCCGGAAACCGGCAGACTCCGGACCCATTGCCTTTTGCACAACATTACGGAAAAGAAGCGCCGGGAAAGCGAGCTGCAGCGCCAGAAGAAGAGCTACCGTCAACTCTTCGACCAGTTCCAGATTCTGTTCGACGGCATTCCCGATCCCCTGATTCTCATTACCCCCGACCTGGAAATAAGCTGGGTCAACAAAGGCGCCGTCAAGGAAACAGGCAAAAGTCTCGATGTCCTGCTCGGCCGTCTCTGCGAGGAGTTGCACCGGGAATGCAATCTCCCCTGTGACGCGGCCATGGTACGCTCCTGCCTGGAAACGGGCAAACCGGCCACGTCACTGGTGGGCACACCAGATGAACGTTCGTGGGGTCTGCGCGCCTTTCCGGTCATGAACGACCAGGGGCAAGTCATCCAGGTAATGATCATCGCCCACGACGTGACCGAAAAGATTCGGCTGCAAGCCGAGACCATGCGCACCGGCCAACTCGCCGCCCTGGGCGAACTGGCCGCCGGCGTCGCCCACGAAATCAACAACCCTATCAACGGCATCATCAATTACGCGCAAATCCTGATCAACAAGGCCCGCCGGCAGGGCGAACGGAACGAGATCGCCGAACGCATCCTCAAAGAAGGGGACCGCATCGCCACCATCGTCGGCAACCTGCTCAGCTTTTCCCGTGACAAAATCGAGGAAAAACGCCCGGTTCGGCTGCAGGATATCCTGGACGAGGCGATGACCCTCTGCGAAGCGAGACTGCGCAAGGACGGCATTCATCTCGAAATCGACATCCCGCCGGACATGCCCTGCATCCGCGGCATGCACCAGAAACTGGAGCAGGTCTTTATCAATCTGATCAACAATGCCCGCTATGCCCTGAATCAGAAATATCCGCAAACCGACCCCGACAAGCGTCTGACCATCTCGGCAACCCCTCTGCCCGGTGGCGAGCTGGCCGAAATCGTGGTGCACGACCGGGGCACCGGCATCCCCGCGCACCTCGTCAACCGCATTACCAATCCGTTCTTCTCCACCAAGCCGCAGGGAGAAGGAACCGGACTTGGCCTGAGCATCTGCCATGGTATTATTCAGGATCATGGCGGCAGCATGAAATTCGACAGCGTGGAAGGAGAATTCACCCGGGTCATCATCCGATTGCCCGTGGCCAAAAACGAAACGACATGAGTCACCGCATCCTCTGCATTGACGACGAAGAAAGCATTCGGCTGACTTTCGCCAGTTTTCTCGAAGACGAAGGCTACCAGGTCGACACGGCAGCTTCGGCCGACGAGGCTCTGACCCTGCTCGATCGCAACGAATACGACCTGATTTTTCTCGATATTCTGCTCGGCCGTCATTCGGGCATCAACGTGCTGCGGGTCATTCGCAAAAAAAGACTCGATGCACCGGTCATCATGGTCACCGGCGCCCCCGAGGTCGACACTGCCGCCGATGCGGTTCGGCTGGGCGCCTTCGACTACATTTCCAAACCGGTCCGGCAGGAAACCCTGATCCGACTGGCCAAGCTGGCACTGCAGCACAAGGAGCTGCTGACCCAGAAGCAAAACTACCAGGCGCATCTCGAAGCGATCTTCCGCTGCCTGCGCGACGGTATCCTGACCGTCGACAACCAACTTCGCCTGGTCGAAATCAACGATGTCGCCAAGCAGCTTCTCGGCATTGCCGGCGAAACCATCGGCGAGTCCCTCGACAGCATCGGCAAAGCCGGAAGGATCTGTGCCGACCTGATACGCCAGACCCTCGAAAGCAGGCAACCGGCCGAACTCTACCGCAGCGAATTGCCGGGACTGCAACGGGTTTTGACCCTCAACTCCGCCCCGCTGACAACCCAGGACAGCCGTTTCAGCGGTGCCGTTCTGGTTCTGCGCGACGAAACACGCATAGTCGCCCTGGAAAAGGACATCCAGGAACGAAACCAGCCGGATAATATGATCGGCTCCTGCGAGGCCATGCAGAAGCTCTACCGCCTCATCCGCTCACTGGCCTCGGTCGATACCACGGTACTGATCACCGGCGAATCGGGGACTGGCAAGGAACTGGTCGCCGAGGCGCTGCACACCATGGGCGACCGGCGCAACGGACCGCTGGTCAAGTTCAACTGCGCCGCCCTGCCGGAAAGCCTGCTCGAAAGCGAACTGTTCGGTCATGTCAAGGGGGCCTTCACCGGCGCCGTCAAGGACAAGATCGGCCGTTTCCAGAAGGCCAACGGCGGCACCCTCTTTCTAGACGAGATCGGTGACATCTCGCCCGCCATGCAGGTCCGGCTGCTGCGGGTATTGCAGGAAAAGACCATCGAACGGGTGGGCGACTCGACCCCGATCAAGGTCGATGTCCGCATCGTCGCCGCGACCAACAAGGATCTGCTCGAAAAAGTGCAGGCCGGTGAATTCCGGGAAGATCTCTATTACCGTCTCAATGTCGTCAACCTCAGACTGCCCCCCCTGCGCGAACGTGGCAAGGATCTCGATCTGCTGGTCGATTTCTTCACCAAGAAATTCAACGCCCGCTTCGGCAAACAGATCCGCGGTGTCTCCGAAGACGTAATGACCGTCTTCCGCAGCTATTCCTGGCCCGGCAATGTGCGCGAACTCGAACATGCCATGGAGCACGCTTTCGTCCTCTGCCAGGAATCCCTGATCACCACTGATCACCTCTCCAGCGACCTTATGGCGCGGGTCGGTTCACCTCAGTCTCCCGGCAGCACCCATTCCGACAGGTTTCGCGACGACCGGGAATCGATTCTCGAGGCCCTGCGCCAGGCTGGCGGCAACAAGACCCGGGCCGCCAAGATACTCGGCATGAGCCGCCGAACCATCTACCGCAAACTTCGGGAGTACGGCTTGTAACACCCTCCTGTCCGCCAGTGTGTCATGACACACCTGTGCCTTGACACAGTTCACACCTGTGGCACACTGGCACGACCCACCAGTCGCCGGTCGACAGCGTTTGCCCGCTGACACAACACCCCGGGATTTGTTGACGGAGATTTTTTCTCCGCCACAAATCACCGTCCGACAAACACTTACCCCACCTCATCGAACCATTCTTCAAAAAATTGACGTCACCCATTTGTCTTGGCACCGTTCTTGATGAAAGAGGTGACAACATCCCGACATCACCTGATATCAGAAGCGGTGACATTCCCGGCTTGCAGAGGAGGAAACATGTTCCGAAAATCAGACGGTTTCGAAGGCATCATCGGCAGTTCACTCCGGATGCAGAAACTCTTTCGGATCATCGACCAGGTGGCCGAGGACGGCGAGAGTACCGTTCTGATCCAGGGCGAAAGCGGGACCGGCAAAGAGCTGGTGGCACGCGCCATCCACGCCCGCGGTCCGAGACGGAACAAGAATTTCGTTCCTGTCAACTGCGCCGCCATTCCGGACGATCTGCTCGAAAGCGAACTGTTCGGCTACGTCAAAGGAGCCTTTACCGGCGCAACCCAGAACAAGATGGGACGCATCCAGTACGCGGCCGGCGGCACCCTCTTTCTCGACGAGATCGGCGACATGAAACCGGCCCTGCAGGCCAAGCTGCTGCGCGTGCTGCAGGAGAAGGAATACGAACCGGTCGGCGGCGTCAAGCCGATTCCGGTCGACGTCCGCATTGTCGCCGCCACCCACCGCGATCTGGAAAAGCTGGTGGCCGAAGGCAAGTTCCGTGAAGACCTCTACTACCGCCTGAGTGTCATTCCCCTGCAGATCCCCCCCCTGCGTGACCGGCGCGAGGATATTCCCCTGCTGCTGGAGAGCTTCACCAAGGTCTTCAACCGCGGCAAGAAACATCCCCTGGCCGGCTTCACCGAGGCGGCGGTGCAGGCGCTGATCAGCTACCCCTGGCCGGGCAATGTGCGGGAACTGGAGAATCTGGTTCAGCGGCTGGTGGTGCTGCACGGCGGCGAAACCGTCGACCTGGACGATCTTCCCGCCAAGTACACCGCCCACATGACCTCTGCCGCCAACATCCGCCAGCGCCAGGGCGTGGACGCCGGAAGCATCAGCACCATCGCCCTGCACGAGGCCATCTGGAACGGCGACGGGATCAATTTCAACGACCTGGTCGACGGCCTTGAGCGTCAGCTCATCAGCCAGGCCCTTGCCCGTACCGGAGGCAACAAGAAAGAAGCCGCTCGACTGCTGAACCTGAAACGCACCACGCTTATCGAAAAGATCAAGAAAAAGCGAATCGACATCAACATGGGCGTGCAGCGGGCATCATGCGCGTAGTTCTTCCTTCTCCCTCTTTCTGCGCAAAAAAGGAACGGGCCCGGAGCCATTGGCTCCGGGCCCGTTCCTTTTCCCTCTGTCGCTCGTTCCGCTCAGGCGGCATGCTCTCGAATCTTTTCGCTGATCCTCTCTTCGTCGGCCGGTGTGACCAGGATATCCCTGATCCCGTACTTGATGGCCCGCAGTACCATGCTGCGGGTCCAGTTGGGGCCAGCGGCAATCATCGGCACCTGATCACGAACAATGGAGTTGATGCGGATGGCTGCGGCCAGCCCCTTCTCGCCGACATCGTCGAAAACCAGCATGATCAGCCTTACCGCCGGTGATTTCAGTTTCTCGTCCCCGGAATTTCCATGCAAGGGCCTGACAACCACATTGAAACCAACATCTTCACCCGCTTTGCGAAAGGTTTCGGCCATCTGGTCATCACCACAGCACAACACGACCACCGGCCGTTCTTCGCCGCTATCGGAACCGGCCGTATCGCCCGAAGGCCCTTCCGGCTGCCGCTCCGATGGGACACCAGCTTCATCCCCATCGCCGTCAGCATCCGTGGTCCGGCTGACCGGGTTCTTTGGCGTTTCCTTGACTTCGTCATCCGGCCTGAGATGGAAAACCCGCAACGGAAAGAAGGTGCGGGTCGCGCCCAGGCTGACATCGTCGAAAAAGGCCTCGGCCTCGATCAGGACATATTCCTCGTCGGCCACCGGATAGTCCTCGCCGACCTCGATAACCAGCGGATCGATCACCGCCTGGTCGATCTTGACGAAGCGCAGGTTGCCGCCGGCATAGAGATCCTTGAAGACCGTGGTATAGACACCGGCCACGATATTGACGATTTCGCCAAACGCATCCGAATCCTCTTCGCCATACTCGTCACTGGCCAAGCGCACCTGCAGCTCACTGTCGGGCAGCATGATCAGAGTCCCGCCAAGCCGGATGGCGGCGGGCAGGGTCATCATCAGCCAGCCCTGCCCTTTCGCATCCCCTTCGACCTGAATGTCGGCCAGAACCTGCTTGCCCTGAAGGCCACTGAAAATTTCCTCCGGGGTGGCAAACCTGATGCGTCTATTCTTCAGAGAAAAGTCATGCCCGAGAAACCCGCCGACCTCGACCTGCAGACGCTCGAGAACCGCCTTGAGAATCTTGGTCAGTTTTTGTCTGGTAATGCCGGTTTTTTTTCCGGTTTCTTTCCTTGCCTCTATTGCCGAGTCATCCATACTTTCTGCAACGGGCTGCCCCCCGCCCAGCTTGTTCCCGGTCTCGTCGCTCGGCTCCGGTACTCTTTCCTCGGCTTTGGCTTCCAGGGCATCGCCGACAGTCGCCTCTTCTTCGCCGACAAGTTCGGCCGGCAGTACCAGATAGAACATGCCGGCGAAATCCTCTCCAGCCAGCTTGCCTTTCGCCGCCTGGATGATCAGGCTTCCTTCGGGAAAGGGCCACTCTTCCCGAGCCGCGACCTGCAGAGGATCAACCAGATCGACCCCGGTCTTGACCATTCGGAGCTTGCCTGGATAGACCGTTTCGAACAAAGAAGAGAGCACGCCTATCAGCAGATTGACGATTTCACCGAAGGCGTCCTTTTCTTCCTCGCCCATCTCACCCGAGGAGATCCGCTCGGCGATCTCCTCTTCGGGAAGCATAATCAGGGTTCCGCCGAGCCGGATGGCGTCGCGAAAATCGGCCACGCACCAGGCATTGCCGGGCTTCTCCCCTTCGACCTGGATCGTCGCAATCACCTGCTTGCCCTGCAGCTGGTCAAAGAAGGCCTCCCTGTCTTTCGATTCAAGGCCTTCATCCTCGAGGACAACATCCTGTCCGAGCAGGGCGGCGATCTCCTCCTGTCCCTTGGGCAGATAGGCTGAGAGAATCTTTTGCGCGATCTTGGTTCGATCCATAAACAGTCCGCTGTCAGTCGAAAATTTTCAGTTCGACGATAAAAGGCCCCCTGTCCGTTCGATACACCTGCCCCATCCAGGTTCCTCCGGCAGGCAGATAAATCTGGTATTCGCCGCCGGAAAAGAGCTGGGGTACGGCGAGCGCCATGGTCCTCCCCCCCTCCTGGATCCGGATCTTCAGTCCGCCCGCCAGCATGTTGACCAGTTCTCCGACCATGTCGCGAACTTCGCCATCCTCGCCGGCCTCCGGCATACCGAGCATTGCCTGGTAGACGGCCTGGCCGACCTCTTCCGGGCAATGGATGCCGACAATCCCCCGGATATCGCCCGAAAACCCGAGCAGACCGGAGAAATTGCGACGAAATACCTGCGGACGTTGCCGCAGTATCTCGCCTTCGCTCACCGCCATGGGAATCATGTCGGTGAAGATCTCCTGCACCGCCTCGGTCAGTAAAGGGCCGTATCCGGAAGCCTTGGCAACGATGTTTTCACAGGCTTGATTCATTCCATCCTCCATGTACGGCAACGTAGGTCATCATGCTGCTACGGCAGTCTCTTCCAAGCGCAGCTCGACGAGAAATTCACCGCCCTGGGTATCGAAGGCGACTACCGTCCGGCTGCCCTCCACCAGGCTGTCAACCTGGAAATCGGGACCGGAGACAACCGAAGGAATGGACAAGCTGACATCAAGTCCCTTGTTGCAGAGCACGGCCTTGACGTTGCCGGCTATCATGTTGGCCATCTCGCCCATAGCGTCGAAGACGTCTTCGCAGACATCGTCGAGTTCGATGCCGAGCAGAGCGCCGGTGATGGCCAGGGCGATCGGCTTCGGACAATGGATGGCCAGCATCCCCCGGCAGGCACCGGCCATTCCCACCATGCTGGTCAGATCTCGTTCGAACTCTTCCGGCTGAACATCTTTCTGCTGTCCCGGAGATACTTCCGCCATCAGCATGGTTTCGAAGATCTCGCGGGTTCCATCGATGATGAATTTGCGATAATCCACAGTCAGTCTCCTCGACTCGAACACTCAGACGTACTCTCCCAGGGTTTTCTGCACCTGATCGGGCGTAAAGGGCTTCTTGATGCTCCCCTTGGCTCCGAGTTGCAGGGCTTCGCGCAGGATGTCGGAACCGGCCTCGGTAGTGATCATCACCACCGGAATATTGGCAATGGCAGGATTGTCGGCCTTCTCCCGCAGAAATTCGACACCGTTCATGTTCGGCATGTTGATGTCGCTGAGAATGATGTCGACCCTGCTTTCATCAAGAACCGACAGAGCTTCCTGGCCATCGGCCGCCTCGAGAATGGTTTCGAAATCGAATCCGGCCTGGCGCAGAGAACGGGCCACGATCTTGCGCATGGTGCTCGAATCGTCGACAATAAGAACCGATTTTCCCATCATGTCCTCCAAATCCTGTTTTTTATCCCGTCAGGGTCGTGCCCCCTGATCCAGTCTTCAGCTGCCGGCAACCTCGCCGGCCATGGCCTTGATGGCCTTGTCGAATTCCTCTTCCACCGTCAGCATGATCTGAGACAGATCGTCTTCCGTCAGGTCGATATAGTTGACGTAATCCTGGTCGATGGCGTACTGCAAACTGTCACTGCCGGTTCCGTATCCGGCCATCATGGCCAGAATGTCACCGAGATGAACGGCGTAGACCAGCGGCCGGGCCTCTTCTGGCGCCTGCTGCGGATGGTGATGCCAGGCGACAACCCAGTGTATCTGGTTCGGCAGTTTCCACTGGCGGGCCAGTTCCAGTCCAACCTCGCAGTGATCGAAGCCAAGAACCTGCCGTTCGGCATCGACATAATCGGCCAGCTCTCCCCGGGCGATGCCACCGACAAAATCCTCGGCGCTGTTGGCCAGAAAGTCGGCGATGATCGCTTTGCCGATGTCGTGGAGCAGGCCGGCGGTAAAGGCCAGATCGACGTCGGTCTCGATACGGCAGCGCCTGGCAATTTCCCTGGCTGCGAACCCGGTGTAGAGGTCGTGCTTCCACAGTTCGCCTCCTTCGGCTTCGTAGCCGGACAAAGGTTTTTTGAGCAGCTTGCCGGCACTTTCGCCAAGGGCGATGCAGGTCACCATCCTCTCTCCGAGATAGGCCACGGCGCGGTCGATGGTATTGATGGGAGAGAGCAGGCCATAGACCGACGAGTTGACCACCCGCAGCACCCGAGCGGTAAGCGTCGCATCGCACCGCACGACCTCAAGCACATCGTCGATGTCGTGATCGGTACTGGCGCAGATCTGGAGCAGCCTCTGGGCGTGGACGGAGAGGAGCGGCGCCCGGGCGATTGCCTTGTGAATCTTTTCAGCCGTATTTTCCATGACCACTGACCTCAGATTTTCCATTGCCCACGACCGGGGCACGAAATGGCCACCTCTCCGGTCATGACCGACACTGTCACCGTGCGGCTGTAATTGCCGCCTACGTCTTCCACCGCGGGGCCGAGTCCCTGCTCCCAGAGAATCTTCTTGGCGGCCAGAATATTCCTTTTGCCGATATTGAAATTGTCCTCGGCCTGCATGACGGCGGCGCCGCCAATGAGCTTGGCCACCCAGCCCTTCACATTGTGACCGCCGCTGACCTGGGTCATTTCCCGAAACAGCAGAGGGATGCCGGTATCGGCGAAATAGCCCGGTTTTTCCTGCGCCTTGCGCGGGTTGATGGTCGAATCGGGCAGGGCGAAATGAAGCATGCCGACCGTACGGCTCGCCGGATCAAGCAGAACGACGGCGATGCAGCTGCCCAAGGCGTAGGTTTTGATGGTACTTGCCGGATCGCGGGTGGCGCCGAAATCACCAATGCCGAGAACCAGATCAGCCATGGTCTCCCTCCGCCACCAGTCTCACCAGAACCTCGGGAATATTCGCCAGGGGAACGAGCTTCTGGACGGCACCCTTTTCATGGGCGACTTTCGGCATTCCGTAGACAACGCAGCTCTGCCTGTCCTGGCCGATGGTTCGGGCCCCGGCCCGGGCCATGGCGAGCAGGCCGTCGGCTCCGTCCTGTCCCATGCCGGTGAGAATGACACCGATGGCCTTCGCTCTCGCCGCCCTGGCAACCGACTCGAACAGGACATCGACCGACGGACAGTGGCCGCTGACCAGCTCTCCTTCGCGGCAAACGACTTCCCAGCCGCCACCGTTCCGCCTGACCACGCGCATGTGCTTGCCGCCCGGTGCCAGCAGTACCTGCCCCGGAGCAACGCGGTCGCCGTTGTGCGCTTCCCGGACCTTCAGTGGGCAGGACCGATCCAGGGACTCGGCATACATGGAGGTAAACCCGGGCGGCATGTGCTGGGTGATGACAATTCCCGGAAACCCCTCGGGCAGCTGCGACAGAATCTTCCGGGTGGCTTCTGTTCCTCCCGTCGAGGCGCCGATGGCAACCAGCAGATCTCCCGTCCTGTTCAGCGTCATGGGTTTGCGTTTCACTATCCGCGGCAGAACGTCCCTTCTCTTCCGCCAGTGGCTGACATCGACGGCCGCGGCGATCTTGACCTTTTCCCGCAACTCTACCAGCATCTGCTCGAGGCCGATCCCCATGCCGGAAGGCTTGGTGACAAAATCGACCGCGCCGGCCTCAAGCGCCTCGATGGTCACCCGGCAACCGGCCCGTGTCTGCGAACTGACCATGATGACGGGCAAGGGATATTGCGGCATCAGCCGGCGCAGGAATTCGACCCCGTTCATGCGCGGCATTTCGACATCCAGGGTCACAACATCCGGCCGCAGTCTGACAATCAGATCCCGGGCCATGAAGGCATCGACAGCCTGTCCGACCACCTCGATGGACGGGTCCTGGTTCAGCCCATGGCTGATCGCCTGCCGCACCAGGGCCGAATCGTCGACGACAAGTACGCGCACCCTTTTCGTCATCATCAACCCTCCATCTTCTGGTAGGCCGCCGGCTGCAGGTAGCGATAGAGAGACTGGTTGCGGGCCAGGGTTTCCGAATGACCGATGAACAGATAGCCGTCCTTTTCGGTCAGCTTGTGAAACTTGGCTATCAGCCTCTCCCTGGTCGGCTGGTCGAAATAGATCATCACATTACGGCAGAAGATGATCTGAAACGGCTTTTTGAACGGAAACACCTCGTTCATGAGGTTGAAACGTCGAAAAGTCGCCTCCTGACGCAGGGCATCGACAACCTGCCAGTCGCCTTCAGCCGTACGGCGAAAATACTTGCGGCGCAAGTTCTCCGGCAGTTGCGACAACGCCTCGTCGCTGTAGCGTCCCTCCCTCGCCACGGCAAGGGCCCTGCTGGAAATGTCGGTGGCAAGAATGCCTGCTTGCCAGTTGCCGTAATCACTGCCGAGAACCTCGCGCATCAGCATCAACAGCATGTAGGCCTCCTCGCCGGTCGAACAACCGGCACACCAGATGCGCAGGTCGAAGCGCCGCTCCTTGCGCAGCCGCTCGACCACCGCCGGCAGGGCCGTCTGCTGAAAATAGACGAAATGATCGTTCTCCCGGTTGAAGTAAGTGTGGTTGGTCGAGATATGATCGACCAGCTCGCTCAACCCCTTTTCCGAGCTGTCCTTCTGCAGAAAATCGTAATAGGCGGCAAAGGTGCTGAACCCGCGTTTACGCAGCAGCTTCTGCAATCGACCGGAAACCAGCGGCTTTTTCTGCTCGGTCAGATTGATGCCGAACCGCTCATGGACCAGAGTCCGTATGGCCTGGAATTCCTCGTCGGTGATGGTCAGCAAACCGCCGGTTGCGCTGACAGCCTCGGGGGAGGTGCTGATCTGTGTCGAACCAGAGATCATGACGTCCTCCTGTCCCGGCAGTATCGCGTTCATTCACCTTTTTTCTGCCTGAACTTTTCCATCTCCTCGCTGTAGAGCAACCGACGTACATCGAGTAAAATCTTCACCTGATCACCAATCTTCCCCATGCCGAGAATATACTGACTGCTTTCCGACTTGGTCCGCGGCGGGGGTTCGATATCCTTGTCGGAGATGTCGACCACTTCGTTCACCCGGTCTACGACCAACCCCACCGTCTTGTCGTCGACATTGACCACGACGATGCAGGTGCGCTCTTCATAGGGCTTTTCCGGCAGCCGGAAGCGCAGACGCACATCCATCACCGGAATCACATTGCCACGCAGATTGATCACCCCGCGGATAAATTCGGGCAGGTCCGGCACGTCGGTTATCGCCTGAATGCCGATGATTTCGGTCACGTGCCGGATTTCGATGCCGTAGTCCTCGTCGGCGATGTGAAAGGTCAGATACTTTCCCTTCAGTCCGTCGACAACCTCTTCCGAGGCTTCAAGCTCCATCGGAACAACCGCGTTTTCCATACTTCAACTCCTTTGTTCACTGGATATGTTTCAGCCGGCCCTGAAATAGACCTGCTCCGGCTCGAGTTCAACGCAGTTTCCTTCCTCGACCAGATCGATCATGCTGCCGACATCGAGAATCAGACAGACATCGCCGTTGCCGAGAATGGTGCAGCCGGCGGCGACATCGACATTGCCGAGATAGTCGGACAGCCCCTTGATCACCGTCTGCTGCTGCCCCAGAATCTCGTCAACCAGCAGACAGATGCGATCTCCCTGGTGTTCGAGCACGACCAGAACGCCATCCTCGAGACACCGTGATTCGGGCTCGACGTCGAGTACCCGGTGCAGACGCAGAATGGGAATGAAATTCTCCCGCACCCTGACCAGCTCCTGGCCGTCCGGCGTGTGGGTGAGATTCTCGAGCAGAGGACGGAAGATTTCGCGCACCGCCAGCAGGGGAAGGATGCAGCGGGTCTCGCCGACGCGCACCATCAGCCCGTCGATGATGGCCAGGGTCAAGGGAATGCGCAGCTTGATGGTCGTACCTTCTCCCGGTTTGCTGTAGACCTCGATCTTGCCGCGGATCTTTTCCAGGTTCTGCCGCACCACGTCCATGCCGACGCCGCGGCCGGAAATGTCGGTGATCTTTTCGGCGGTGGAAAATCCCGGCTGGAAGATCAGGTTGTAGACGGCCCGGTCGCTCATTTCGCTGCCGTCTCCCTCGATCAGCCCCTTGTCGATGGCCTTGGCCAGAATCTTCTCCCGGTCGAGCCCGCGGCCGTCATCCTCGACAGTGATCCAGACCTCCCCTTCTTCGTGCCGGGCACTCAGCTTGAGCAGTCCCTTCTCGGGTTTGCCGGCAGCGAGACGTTCTTCCGGCGACTCGAGGCCATGGTCGAGCGAATTGCGCAGCAGGTGGACCAGCGGATCGGAGATCTGTTCGATCACCGTCTTGTCGACCTCGGTCTCCTCGCCTTCGAGTTCGAACTCGACCTTCTTGCCGGTCTTGTTCGACAGATCGTGCACCAGCCGGATCATGCGCCGGAACAGGCCGGAAACCGGGATCATCCGGATAACCATCGCCATCTCCTGCAATTCGCGCACAATCTTGCTCATCTGCTGGCTGGCCTTGCTGAAATTCTCCAGTTCCAGACCTTCCAGGTCGGGGCTGTGCACCAGCATGTTTTCGGCGATGACCATCTCGCCGATCAGGTTGATCAGCTTGTCCAGCTTTTCCAGATCGACACGAATGTCCTGACGCTTGGCCTGAACAGGGGGTTTCTTCACCGCCTGAACCGGTTTGGCAGGCTGCACCTTGCCGACATTCTTGGCCCCGGGCATCTCCTTCTTCTCGGTCTTTTGCGCCTTCCTGGCCTCGTCCTCGGCCTTCCTGCGCTCCTTCTCCTCCTCGGCAATGGCTTTGTCGATCTGCTCTTTGGTGGCGATCTCGCAGCCGATCAGCGCATCAACCAGCGGGCGGGTCTTGGTTCGCATCAGGGTGGCCATGGTCCCCATGGCGACCACCCCGCGACGAACGAGGATATCGGCCAGGCGCAACTCTTCCGGATCGGGCAACGGTGCTTCCGCCTGTCTGGCTTCAGGTTGTTTCTTTTCAGTCAGTACCGCTTCCAGTGCCTGTCCGAGCTCTTCCATGCAGGAAACGTCTTCCTTTTCACCGGCCGCCACCAACGCCATCGATTTGCTCAGGGCATCGACGCACTGAAGCAGAACCTCGGCTGGCGGCCCACCGGTGAAAGAGCGCCCCTGGCGGGCAGCATCGAGCACCGATTCCATCTGATGCGCCAGATGTTCCATCTGCCGGTAACCGGCAAATCCGCAGTTGCCCTTGAAACTGTGAATACTGCGGAACAATTCCCCGACAAGGTCCGCGTCATCGGGGGCCTTCTCCCAGGCCAGCACCAGTTCTTCTATGGCATTGAGCAGTTCCTCGCCCTCCTCGACAAACTTGCCGAGAAATTCGTCACCACAAAAAACACTCGCAACGGAAGCCTCGCCATCCGCCGTGGCCGGATTGGCATCATCGGTTTGATCCGACGTCTTGGCCGCCTTTTTCTTCGCCGACTCGATGACCCTCCCCAACTCCTCGCCGATCGCCTGACCAGCTTCGGCCATACCTTCATCGTCGTAGTTCGATTCGATGTAATCGAGCGCCTCGCGCGCAAAATCGCAGGTTTTGCAGAGCAGATCGACATGCTCTTCCTCGAGCATGATCTTGCCCGAGCGGATCAGATCGAGCAGATTTTCGGCCTGATGGGCGACATGGGAAACGTTTTCGAACTCGAGGAAACCGGCGCTCCCCTTCATCGAATGGAAAAGGCGAAAAATGGCGTTCATGGTTTCGGGATCGCCATTGGTCAGCGTGAAGACCTGGCAACTCCGGCAGTCGCTTTCGCTTTCGGCAAAGACGCACCTTCTGGCGCCATCGCCGATATAGCCTTCGTCAAGCCAGCAGGCCGTCTTCAGTGATTTGCCGTGCCGGGAACAGGCTTCGTTGGAACAGTCCAGAACCGACCAGCAGTCGACATTTTGACAGCTCTGTCCCAACTCGATGATGGTCGGCTCGAGATTGTCGAGCATGTCACGGCTTTCCTGGATAAAGTCATTAATGATTTCGATCTGGTCGTCGGTTAGCTGGCTCATGGCTCCACACTCTTTCCGTTCCTCTTTGAATGTAATGGAGGACTGGTGCTTTTGTTCGCGACCAGGCCTTTTCCCGGACAATTGCAACCGAAGCCCCATACGGGTGATAGCCTGTCACGTCTCATATCGGTTCAAAAACCGCGAGCTTTACAGTTTTCACCCGGCCGGAGCCATTTTCCCTTGACCGATGCAAATGCGCCGTCAGGGCTGTCAAAAGTTCGACCATCCAGGGCACAGATCAGACATCAAGAGAATTTGTCATTTAATTTCAATGTCTTGCAATTTGGCACATGAATGGCATTCACCAGTCCCGGGAGATTTGTCAGCCATGAGACTCACGCCTGCCCTTCAAAGATTCGCCCGGTTGACGGCGCTACTGATCACGGCCATGTCGCTGATGTCCGGTTCGGCCCTGGCTGCCGAGGCGGCGCCGACCCTGACCGACATCGAGGCAAGTGGAACCCCCGCTTCGACCCGACTGATACTCGATTTCAACCGCATCCCCAACTACCGCCTGAAAACCCTGGGACAGAAAGTGGAGATACGGCTTTTCGACACAACTTACGGCGCCGGCATCAGGCGCCTGCCCGAAGACGACAAGATCGTCAAGGTGCTGCTGGCGCGTGATCGAAAGAGCCTGGTCGTTTCCTGTCTGTTGCGACGAATGCCCGGAAACGTGGTCGCGACCCCGGACATCCGGCTGCACAGGCTCTACATCGACATCCGCTGGGAACAGGAATCCGGCGTCCGTCCCGCAATCGTTTTCGATCTGCCCGGGATGCCCCGCTTCCGAAAGAAGGGGGTCGAGCTGAAACCGACGGGCGCCGCCCATTCGGTCTGGAGCGGCAACTGGCGCGGATTTCTGCGAGCCTCCCACACGCCGGTCTTCATCGAAGTACAACCGGCATGGACCTTCCCCTATCTGTCGCCGCCGACATCCCTGGACGACAGCTGGCGAAACGCCTACGCCAAAGCCGACTGGCAGGGCCTGAGCACCCTGCCGCAAAAGGACCTCGGCGAAGCAGAACAGCTTGCGCTTTTCGAAGCCTTCATCCGTCTGGGCCGCTATGAGGACGCCGAGCGGGAAAACCTGGTTCTGCAGCAACATGAACAACTGAACGACCCCAACCGCCGCCTCTATCTGCAGGCGCAGCTGCAGCTGCGCACCGCACGGATCTTCGATGCCCGGGTCAGCCTCGACCGAATGGAGAATCCGACAGAGGATCTACGGCTCCTGGCCACCCTGCTGAAAGCGGAGACAGCTCTGGCCCTTGATCGCCCGCAGGAAGCAACCGGCATTCTGCAGACGATCGACGTCCCCCTCACCCGGGGACTGGCGCAAAAATTGGAACTGCGGCGGATCGACACCCTGGTCCTGGCCGGCAAGAACGAAGAAGCCGTTGCCGCCTACCAGAAGCTCGGCCCCGAACTTGATCGGTCGCCCTTCAGCCTGGCCCTGCTGGCCGCGGCTGCGCAGCGGGCTCACCGGCCCGACGTCGCCGGAATGGCCTTCGACAAGCTCTCGCGACTGCCAGATCTGCCGCGCGACCAAAAGCTTTTGGCCCGTTTCGCCGCTCTGACCATCAACAGGACGCCACAACAGATCATCACCGCCTTCGACGAACTGCAGCAGATCCGCTGGCTGGAACCCGATTCCGAAGCCGCCCGGCGCGTTGTCCTGCGCCTGACTGACATCATGGCTCCGGCCGACAATCCGACCGGACTTGAGAACCAGCTCGCCGACTATCTCGAAATCGCCGAGCAGGCGACCCGGTTCGACCTGCGGCTCGAGGCGGCCCTGAAGGCCGCCGTCCTGCTGCACCTGACCAAAAACGACCGGGCGGCGGTCGAGCAGCTGGAAAAGATTCTCCGGCAGTTCCACCGCGGGCGCCTGCGTGAAGACGCGGTCGCCCTGCTGACCGAGATTTTGCCGGATACCATCAACGGCTATCTGGCCGACGGGAAGGCCGTCAAGGCCCTGGCCCTGGTCGAGCGTCACCGCAACCTGCTGATCCAGCAGTACATGTCGTGGGATTTTCTCTCCACCATCGCCAGGGCCTTCAACGATCTCGAACTGCTCGAGCGCGCCAACCGCATTTTTCTCTTTCTCTACGACCGGGTCGAAAACCGGCAGCGCAAGGGAGAGGCCTGCCTGGCTCTGGCGCAAAATTATCAGCGCCTCGGTGAACCGGAGCTGACCGTCGAATATGCGCAAAGGGCAGCCAAACTGCTGAAAGGACACCGTGATCGAAACCGGGCTATCACTTTGGAACTCGTGGCGCGCAGCCGGCTCGAATCGGCCGAGGCGGCCCTGACCTGGCTGGAAAAACGGACCGACCTTCCGGACAACACCGAGGGTCTGCGCGCGGCCGCCGATCTCTACTGGCAGACCGGCAACTATGAACGTGCCGCCGAACTGCTGCAGACGCTCGAAAACAGGGAAGAACTCGCTCCTGCCGAAAAGCTGCGTCTCGCTGAAGCCTGCTATCGGGCCGGCCGGATCAAGCTGGCACTGAAACATTTCCGGCAGCTGGTGAAGCAGAAGCTCTTCACCGGCCAGGCCAACTACCGGATCGGCTGCCTCCTGCTCCGTCAGGACCGGATCGACGAGGGCAGCCGGCTGTTGCGGCAGGTGGCCGAATCGGCCTCGTCGACAAACCTGTGGAAGAAACTGGCAGCGGAAAGGCTGCGTGAACTGACCCTGTAGGAGAAAACCATGCCGGGACCGCTACTGTTCGACAAGAGTTTCGCCACCCTGCAGAAGGTTCTCGAGTTGCGGCAGAAACGGCAGCAGGTGATCGCCAGCAACATCGCCAATGCCGAAACGCCCGGGTACCATCCGCGCCGACTGGAATTCGAATCCGAACTGCAAAGCGCCCTGACTACCAAAGGAGGGATCAAAAGAACCCGTCCCCGCCATCTCGGTTCGGGCGGAGATGTCTCCAGCGTCACCGGCAGGGTCCGTACCGAGATGGACGCGGTCAACGTCGACCAGGAGATGGTCACCCTGGCCGAAAACCAGATTCTCTACGAGGCGGCGGTACAGATGCTGAACAAGAAGATCGGACTGCTCAAATACGTCGCCCAAGACGGCCGTTGACAGGGAGTGACAGAATGAATGTTTTCGACACCATGAAAATCGGCGCCTCTGCACTGAAGGCGCAACGCATCCGGCTCAACGTCATCAGCGCCAACTTGGCCAACGTCGAGACGACCCGCACCCCGGAAGGCGGCCCCTACCGCAAGCGCAACGTCGTCTTCCGCTCGACCCCCCTCGATTTCGGTCGACGGCTCGACCGGGTGACCCGGCAGGCCGTCCAGGGCGTCGAGGTGCCAGCCATCGTCGTCAACTCCCGTCCGCCCCGCATGGTGTACGAGCCGGGACATCCCGATGCCGACGAAAACGGCTACGTCGCAAAGCCGGACATCAATCCGGTCGAGGAGATGACCGACATGCTGTCGGCGACCAAGGCCTACGAAGCAAACGCCAACGTCATCAAGGCGGCCAAGCGCATGGCGCTCAAGGCCCTTGAAATCGGCCGCTGATACGGAACGGAGGTCAGATGATGGACAGAATCCAGCTCAACACCCGATTTCCGGCGCCGATCGCCAAACCCGCAGGAAGCGCCGGCGGCCTGGCGGCCGATTTCGGCAAGGCGCTGGGAGAGATCATCGAAAAAACCAACAGTATTCAACAGCAGGCCGACCAGGCCATCGGCAAACTGCAGAGCGGCGAAAACGTCAGCCTGCCGGACGTGGTGCTTACCATGGAGAAGGCGGACATCTCCATGCGGCTGCTGGTACAGATGCGCAACAAGGTGATCGAGGCCTACCAGGAAATCATGCGGATGCAGGTTTAGTCGAAGGAGGTTGACGACACATGGCTACGGAAAAGACCGAACAGAAATCAGCCATCGGCATGCTGCAGGACTGGCCGCTTTCACGCAAACTGAGTCTGGTCGGGGTCACCCTGATCTGCCTGATCTTCTTTGCCGTTCTGATCATTCAGGCGCGGGTGGCCGACTACAGCCTGCTGTTCGCCAACCTGACCCCGACCGACGCCGCGGCGGTGGTGGAATGGCTCAAGGATCGCAAGATTCCCTACCAGTTGAAGAACGACGGTCAGGCCATCTACATTCCCGCCGACAAGGTGCACGAAAGCCGGCTGCAGCTCGCCGGCGAGGGTCTGCCGCAGGGCGGCGGCGTCGGCTTCGAGATCTTCGACCGGCAGAGCTTCGGCATGACCGATTTTGCCCAGAAGATCAATTTCCGCCGCGCCCTGCAGGGGGAACTCGCCCGCACCATCGCCTCGCTCTCCCCCGTCCAGGGCGCCCGCGTTCATCTCGCCCTGCCGGAAAAACGGCTGCTCCGGTCGCAGCAGCAGGAGCCGACCGCCTCGGTCATCGTCAAGCTCGCCGCCGGCCGGCGCCTGAGCCGGTCGCAGATCAACGGCATCGTCCACCTGGTCGCCGGCAGCGTCGAAGGTCTGGAGCCGGAAAAGGTCACCGTGGTCGACGCCAGCGGCAAGATTCTGAACAAGCCGGAGGCCGGCCTGGCCGACGACAACACCGCCCCGGCCATGCTGTCACACCAGGCGGCCCTCGAGTCGCGGCTGGAACAGCGGGCCCAGGCCCTGCTTGACCGGGCCCTGGGGGCCGGAAACTCCCTGGTTCAGGTCACTGCGCAGATCGATTTCACCAAGACGGAACGGATGGAGGAGATCTACGATCCGAAGCGCACCGCCGTGGTCAGCGAACAGGTGACGGAAGAAAAGACCGGTTCGGTGTCGACCGGCGGCACCGTCGGCATCGACAGCACCCTGAGCGGCAGCCAGCCAGCGGTGGCGGCGACGCCCTCCAGCCGCACCGAAGAGACGACCAACTATGAGGTCAGCAAGATCGTCAGCAAGTACGTCGAACCGGTTGGCAAACTGAAGAGTCTTTCCGTCGCCGTGCTGGTGGCCGACCGGCAGGTGCAGACCGAATCGGGAGAGACGACCTTCCAGCCGCGCGATGCCAAGGAGCTGGCTGCCATCGAACAGATGGTGCGCAGCGCTCTCGGCATCAGCGACAAGCGCGGCGACGTGATCAGCGTCGTCTCCATGCCGTTCGAAACCGACATCCTGGCTGAACCGATCCCCGAGCCGGACGCCATGGACAGGATCAACGACTACCTCCCCCTGATCCGCTACCTGCTGATCGCCATCGCCGGCCTGCTCGCCTACTTCCTGCTGGTCAGACCGCTGATCCGCAGCCTGCGGCCCGAGCCGGTGCCGCAGTACAAGACGGTCGAAGAGCTGGAGCAGGAAATGCTCGAGGGGGGCGAGGCCGCCCTGCTCTCGGCCAAGGACCCGGCGGAACGCCTGCGCCGGCAGCTGATGCAGTCGCAATCGTCGCCAACCCAGGTGGTCAAGGCATGGATGCAGGAGAACTGAGAGCATGATCACCGACAAGAGCTTCGCCAAACTGACCGGAGTCGAGAAAGCGGCCATTCTGCTCCTCTGCCTTGGTGAAGAGACTACGACCCGGGTCTTCGAGGAACTGCCGGACGACGATGTCCGGATTCTGAGCCGCTGCATGATGAACATCAGTCACGTTCCGGCCAACTTGGCCAAGGATGTGATCGAGGCCTTCAAGAAAGATTCGTCCGAGTACACCGGCCTGTTCGTCCAGGGCCGGGAATTCGTCCGCAAGGCGATCTCCTCGGCCGGCGACCCCGAGCGGGCCAGCAGCCTGATCGAACAGGTGGAGAACACCACCGACGAACGGCCGCTGGAAACCATCTCGCTGATGCAGCCGCGCATGGTGGCCAGCCTGCTGCAGGCGGAGCACCCGCAGACCGTGGCCCTGATCCTCTCGACCCAGAAACCGGAACACGCCAGCCGGATCATCTCCTTTCTGCCCGAGGAGATGCGGGCCGACATCATGTACCGCATCGCCAACATCGACAAGGTGTCGCACGAGGTCATCGCCCAAATCGAAGAAGCCCTGCAGCGGGAGATCGGCGTCGTCACCGGCAACGAACAGCAGACCGTCGGCGGCGTCGACAAGGCGGTGGAGATTCTCGCCCGGCTCGAAGGCGGCCTCGACAAGGACATCCTCGACGCCATCGACGAAACCGATTCGGAACTGGCCGAGGAGATCAAACGACGCATGTTCACCTTCGAGGACCTGGCCGAACTCGACAACCGAGCCCTGCAGACCATTCTGCGCGAGGTCAACAACGATCAGCTGACCATGGCCCTGAAGAGCTGCTCCGACTCGGTCAAGGAGAAGATCTTCAGCAACATCTCGGAACGGGCCGCGGCCATGATCGAGGAGGATCTCGAAGCCATGGGACCGGTCCGCCTCTCCGAAGTCGAGGCCATGCAGCAGGCGATCGTCGAAATCGCCCTGAAACTGGAAGAAGAAGGCCAGATCGTGATAGCCGGCCGCGGAGGTGGCGATGTCCTTGTCTAGAATTCACCGCGCCCAGGAGTTCGCCAACCTGCAGCAGGTCCAGTTCGTCAACTTCGACGAACCCCAGCCGGATCCGCCGCAGCCGGCCGATCCCGTCTTCAGCGAACCGGCCGCCGCCCAGGCATCACCTCCTCCACCCGAGCTTCTCAGCCAGGAAGAAGCCTACAGCCGTGGTCGTCGGGACGGCCGCAAGGAAGCGGAAGAGCAGTTTGAAAAGACCGTTTCCGCCCTGGCCAGGGGACTGGAGGAGATCAGCCGGCTGCGCGAATCGATTCTCAGGAACAGCAGCCAGGACATGCTGCGGCTGGTTCTGACCATCGCCCGGCAGGTCATTCACCGCGAAGTGACCGTCGATCCGGAAATCGTCCTGTCGACCATCAACATGGCCCTGCAGGCTGCGGTCAGCTCGGATTCCTACGTCATTCACGTCAATCCCGCCGATCTCGAACTGGTCGAGGAGCGCAAACCGCTCTTTCTGGCCAGCATCAAGGGGTTGGAAAACATCTACTTCAAGGCCGACGAGACGATCGAGCGGGGCGGCTGTCTGGTCGAATCGGACCTCGGCCAGGTCGACGCCACCATCGAAGGCCAGTTGGAAGAGGTCAGAAAAACCCTGCTGGAAGCCCTCAAAGAGGACTGATGGAACGGCTGCTGGAAAAACTCTCCGGTTTCAACCCGATGAAGGTCTGCGGCAAGGTGGCGCAGATCGTCGGCCTGGTGGTCGAAGGCTACTGCCCGACCGCCACCGTCGGCACCCTCTGCCAGCTTCAGCCCCTCAACGGCGAGGAGCCGGTTCTGGCCGAGGTGGTCGGGTTCCGTGGCGATCGCGCCCTGCTGATGCCGCTGGGCGAACTGAGAGGGCTGGGACCGGGCAGTCTCATCCGGGTTCTGCGCGACAGCGCCACCCTGGCGGTCGGCGAGGAGTTGCTCGGCCGGGTCGTCGATGCCATGGGACAGCCGATCGACAGGCTTCCCGATCCCGGCAGCGAGCAGGAAATGCCGATCTACGCCCTGCCCGCCGGCCCCCTCGACCGGGAGAAGATCGACCGTCCCCTCGAGCTTGGCATCCGCGCCATCGACGGCCTGCTGACCTGCGGCATCGGCCAGCGCATGGGCATCATGGCCGGTTCGGGCGTCGGCAAGAGCGTGCTGCTCGGCATGATGGCTCAGCATACGCGCGCCGATGTCAACGTCATCGCCCTGATCGGCGAACGCGGCCGGGAGGTACGCGAATTCATCGAACGTGATCTCGGCCCCGAGGGCCTGGCCCGCTCGGTCGTGGTGGTGGCGACCTCGGACCAGTCACCGCTACTGCGCATGCGCGGCGCCTTTGTCGCCACCACCATCGCCGAATACTTCTGCCGGCAGGGCAAGAACGTGCTGCTGATGATGGATTCGGTGACCCGTTTCGCCATGGGGATGCGCGAGGTCGGGCTGGCCATCGGCGAACCGCCGACGACCAAGGGCTACACCCCCTCGGTCTTCGCCACCCTGCCCAAGCTGCTGGAGAGGGCAGGTAACTTCAAGGGCCAGGGGAGCATCACCGGACTCTACACCGTCCTGGTCGAAGGGGACGACATGAACGACCCGGTGGCCGACGCCGTACGCTCCATCCTCGACGGTCACATCGTGCTGTCGCGCGAGCTGGCCGCGCGCAACCACTACCCGGCCATCGACATCCTGACCTCGGCCAGCCGGGTGATGCGCGAGATTACCGACACTGAACACCAGCGGGCCGCCGGCTGGCTGCGGGAGATGCTGGCCACTTACCGGGAGGCGGAAGACCTGATCAACATCGGTGCCTACGTCAAGGGGAACAACCCCAAGATCGACCAAGCCATTGGCAAAATCGACGACATCAACGACTTTCTGCGTCAGGCCCTGGACGACGAGACCGACTTCGAAACGACACGCCAGAGAATCCTGGCGCTTTCGACCCCGACGCCGGCACAGGAGCCGAAAATCGTCGCGCACCAGCCTCAGCCGGCGGCCGTCTACCAGCAGACGGCGGCGACATGAGAACAGACGGCGCATAAGGCCGCAACCGGACGGCTGAAAGCTGTTCGTCAATACCGTGCCGCCGGAGACAACCGAGAAAGGCTAGAGCCATGGGCAAGAGATTCAAACTCGAGGCACTGCTGAATTACCGGAATATTCTCGAGCGCGAAGCCAGGCAGGAGCTGGCCGGCCGCATCAGGACCCAGGAAGCCCTGCTGGCCGAAATCAACCGGCAACGCGCCGAACTCGAATTTCTCTGTCGGGATTTCGTTCAGCGGCAGGCCACGGGAATGTCGGCGACTGACATGCGCCTGTTCCAGTCCAACATCCAGCTTCGGCAGCAGGAACTCGCCGCCATGGAAGAGAACCTGCAGCAGTGCAACCGGGAGGTTGCCCTGGCCCGCGAAAGACTGCTCAAGGCCAGTCAGGACAAGAAATCGGTCGAAAAGCTCAAGGACCGGCACCTGCAGGAGCAACAGCGGCTTGCCCGGCAGATCGAAAACCGGAGCCTGGACGAAATCGCCCTGCGGCGACAGAACGGAGGACTGGCATGAAAAAAAACCTGTTGGCCATCCTTGCCCTGCTCTGCCTGACCACCCCGGCCGGGATTGCCGGGGCGGTGGACAGTCCGGCAGCAGGCGGACAGGCTGCAGACAGTCAGGCGACTGACAGCCCGGCGCAGCCCGGACCGACCAGTGTCGAGGAACGCCGGCTGCTGGCCGAAATCGAAAAGCACCGCCAGGCCTTGAAACAGAAAGAGGAAGCCCTGCGCGAGCGGGAAATCGAACTCGACAGCCTGCAGCGCGAGCTGGAGCAACGCCTGGCCAGACTCGAAAGCCTGCGCGACGAGATCGCCCGGATGCTGAAGCAGAAGGACGCCGCCGAACAGGAGCGCCTCGCCGAGCTGGCCAGGATGTACGAAAAGATGGACAAGGCCAAGGCGGCCCGGCTGCTCGAAAAGATGGACTGGGATCTTTCCCAGGCCATCCTGGCCCGGATCAAGACCAAGATCCGTGGAAAAATTCTCACGCAGATGCCCCCGTCCTACGCCATTCGCTTCACCAGGGCCTACTCGACCCTGGAGCGGAACTGACGGCACGGGACGGCTCACATACAGGGACAACCATTCCACGAAGAAAGGAGGTGAAAAAGCATGAACATGATGGCAATTCCCCTGGTGGCCATCGGCGACCTGCCGGTACCCGGACAGCCGCCGGCCGCAGCCCCTACCGGAAACGCCGTCGGTGAAGGTCCCTTTGCCGCCCTGCTCGACGGCAGTCTCCGCAACAGCAGCGGACCCGGCCCGGATCCGAACGCCATGGCGCTGCTGATGGTGCTGCTGGCGGACGGACGGCAGACGGCCATGCCGCAACAGATACCCGTCCCCGCCGAAGATACCGCTCCGGGCGGAAACGAGCTTGGTGCGAAACCGGCTGTCGGCGCAACCGAAACCGCTGTCGAAAACCTGCTGGTGCCGCAACTGCCGCAGAGAATGCCGACCGAGGTCGCGATGACGGACCTGACGACAGGCAACGACAGTCTGCCGCCTGATCGCGTCGGGCAACTCCAACAGACCGCACCTGTCGGGCGTTCGCTGCCGACGCACCGGACAAGCAGGGGCATCCGTATCGACATCGGCGCCATAACGGCAAAGGGTACCGGACAGGCACAGCCTGGCCTGACGGCCAGCACCGTCGAACCGATTGTCGGACAACCCCTGCCGCAACCACTCGCCGATAAGGACGGAAAACAATCCGAACCGGTGATGAGCCTGGCCGAGAAGCGCTTCGCCCACCTGCTGGGCGATCGTGGGCGGCAGCCGGCGCAAGGCGCGGAAGCGACCCGGGCAACCGGACAGCCCGAGCGGACCGCACCGTCGCCGACGGCGACGAAAACCGGACCGCTCCCCGCGCACGACCCGGTTCCGAAGGCGGGGGGAAGCGAAACCGCCGCCGACCCGGGAGCCCCCCCGTTCGTCATCGCGCCGGCAACCGGCCGTTCCGAAACGCCGCAACCGGCGCCGGCGGCTCCGGCAGCCCCCCCCGAAAGGAGCCTGCATCTCGCCTCGGGCGACCGAATCGCCGAACGGGTGGTCGTCGATCAGGTGGTCAGCCACTTCGGCCGTTCCGGCAGGCTGGAAAGCGGCCAGGCCAGTCTGCGCCTCTATCCGGAAGAACTGGGCGAGGTCCGTCTCGACATCGACATCCGGGACAACCGGATCTCCGCCACCCTGCAGACCCAGTCGCACCAGGTTCAGGACGTCCTGAACCGTCATCTCGACAGTCTGCGGCACGCCCTCGAACACCAGGGCCTGCGTGTCGACCGGATCGAGGTCAGGGTGGCGGCGGAAAGCCCGCACGCCGGCGGCCAGGAACAGCCCTTTTCCGGCCACTTCTCCGGTCAGCAGTCTGCGGGCCACTTCTCCGGCCAGTTCTTCCAGCGCTCCGGTCACCAGGCCTGGCAACAGGACTTCGGCGGCTGGCCACACGATACGCTGCCGGAGAATCCGGTCAAACCCGAACCCATCGTCAACCGTCCCGCACCGCAACGTGCGGGCCTGAGCCTGCGCGTCTAGACGCGCCTGACGACAAGGAGGCCGCATGTCAGCCATCAACGGCATAGGCAGCCAGACAACTCCGGCGGCAACCGGCACGTCCCTGACCACGCAGACCCTCGGCAAAGAGGATTTTCTGCAGCTTCTGGTAGCCCAGCTGGAGAATCAGGATCCGCTCAATCCGGCCGACCCGACCGAGTTCACCGCCCAGCTCGCCCAGTTCAGCGCGCTGGAGCAGATGTTCAACATGAACAAGACCCTGGAAGGGCTCGGATCGCTCAGCGGCGACATGGAGCGGCTTTCGGCGCTGGGACTGATCGGTCGGGAAGTCGTGGCGGAATCGGACATTTTCCGCTATCAGGACACGCCGGTCGAATTCGGCTATCACCTGCCGGTGTCCGCCAGCGAGGTGTCGGTCCACATTCTCAACACCAACAACCAGACGGTGGCGACCCTGACGGCACCGGGGACCTCGGCCGGGGAGCATTTCCTCAGCTGGGACGGCCGCAACGACGCGGGGACTCCCCTGCCACCCGGTGATTACCGGATCGCGGTGGTCGCCAGGGACATGGACGACAGGAAGATCGAAGCCACCACGCTGGTGCGGGCGACTGTCGACGGTGTGCAGCTCGATGCCGCCGGCACGCGGGTCGAAACAACCAGCGGCGCGTTCGCCCTGAGCCAGCTGCAGAACGTGAAGGGAGGCACACCGTGAACACGCCGGTCACCATCGTTCCGCGGCCGCTCGGCGGCCCCGGCATCGGCCGGCAACCGGAACGAAGCGGCACGAACAGCCGCCCGGCGACATCCTTCGACCAGGTGCTGAAGCGAACTGTCGAGCATTCGGCACTGCGCTTCTCGCGCCACGCGACCGAGCGGATGGACCAGCGGGGCATCCGCCTCGACGCGGCCCAGACCAGGCGCCTGGAGGACGCCGTGGCCAGAGTCGGCGGCAAGGGGGGCAGAGACGCCCTGGTGCTGCTCGACAACCTGGCGCTGGTCGTCAGCGTCCGCAACGGCACGATCGTCACGGTGGCCGACAGCCGCAACCTGAAGGAAAACGTCTTTACCAACATCGACAGTGCGGTGATCGCCTGATCACCCCCAGCCGAACCGGTCCTCATCGAGGAGGTTCGCGGGCCGCCGACCGATTGAGGCGGCCCATCGAGGAGGAAACAAACCATGGGCATCGCAAGCAGTCTCTACAGTGGCGTCTCCGGTCTGACCACCAACAGTCACGCCATGAGCGTTATCGGCAACAACATCGCCAACAGCAACACCATCGGCTTCAAGACCAGCCGGGCTCTCTTCGCCGACCTGCTCTCGAGCAGCGTCTCCGGCTCCGGCGGCACTTCCCAGATCGGCCGCGGCTCCGGTCTTTCGGTCGTCGACAACATTTTCAGCCAGGGCACCTTCCAGAACACCGAACTCAACTCTGACCTCGCCATCGAGGGCCCCGGCTTTTTCATGGTCGCCGACCCGGTCACTTCCGAGCTGCGCTTCACCCGCGCCGGCGCCTTCCGCTTTGACGCCGACGGCTACCTGGTCAATCCGGAAGGATTCAAGGTCCAGGGCTACATGCTCGACATGGACGGCAATACCATCGGCGACCTGACCGACATCAAGGCCAACACCCGCTCCTTCAGCCCGGCCAACGCCACCGCCAACATCACCCTCAACACCAACCTCAACTCCAACGCACCCTATGTCGGTCCCTTCGACATCAACGATCCGGCCAACACCTCCAACTACGCGGCCTCGATCCAGATCTACGACTCGCTGGGGCAGACCCATCTGCTGACCACCTATTTCACCAAGCTCGACCCGGCGACCAACCCGCTGGAATGGGGCTGGTACACCACCGTCGACAGCAGCGAGATCGGCGGCACACCCGGCACCCTGACCATCGTCGGCCAGGGGACCATGCAGTTCGACAACACCGGCCAGCTGACCGCCCCGGTGATCGGCGTCACCAACCCGGGCGCCCTGACCTGGACCAACGCCGCCGACCAGAACCAGCAGATCGCCATCGACTTCCAGACCACCCAGTTCTCCAGTGATTCGGTGGTGGTGGCCCAGGAACAGGACGGTTTCGGCACCGGCACCCTGGTCAAGCTGAGCATCGACAACGACGGCTACGTCATCGGCAACTTCAGCAACGGCCAGCCCCGCAAACTGGCCCAGATCGCCCTGGCCAAGTTCTCCAACCCCGGCGGTCTGACCAAGGAAGGCGCCAACCTCTTCTCCACCTCCGACAAGTCGGGTCCGCCGATCATCGGCACCGTCGGTTCCGGCGTCGGCAAAATCTTCACCAACTCCCTGGAGCAGTCGAACGTCGATCTGGCCCAGGAATTCGTCAAGATGATCACCACCCAGCGCGGCTTCCAGGCCAACTCCAAGATCATCACCACCACCGACGAGATGCTCAACGAACTGATCAACCTCAAGCGCTAGCCCAGGTGGCCGGAATTCCGGCCCGGGTCAAAATCATGACTCAAAGGCGGACCGCCCTTTTCTTCCACGGGCGGTCCGCCCTTTTTGTTTACCCACCGAATTTTTTTTATTCTTGTTTTTCAACAACTTTCAACCTTGCCACCGTGTCAATTTTTCTGCTTTTTCACGGTGGCACATCTCTTGATAAACCCTGGGGCAGCAGCCATTGCGTCAAAAGAAAAACCATTATTCTGCATCCAAGAGGTAACCAATGGACCTTTCGACCATTGTCGGCATCATTAGCGCCTTCACCCTGATGATCATGGCGATGGCCAGCGGCAGCAGTCTGCTGATCTTCATCGACATCCCTTCGGCGCTGATCGTGGTCGGCGGAACCATCGGTGCGGTCCTGATCCACTATCCTTTCGGCGATGTTTTCCGCTCGATCAGCATTTTCAAGAAGACCATTCTGCACAAGACCACCAATCCGAAGGACCGGGTCAAGACCCTGGTCGAGTACGCCGGCAAGGCGCGCAAGGAGGGGGTACTCTCCCTGCAATCGGTATTGAACGACGTCGACGACGAATTTCTCGCCAAGGGCCTGCAGATGGCGGTCGACGGCCAGGAGCCGGAAACCCTGAAGGAGCTGCTCGACCGGGAAATCGACTACATCCAGGAACGGCACGAAAACGGCGCCGACATCTTCGTCGCCTTCGGTACCTACGCGCCGGCAATGGGAATGATTGGAACCCTGATCGGTCTGGTCAAGATGCTGCAGTCGCTGAACGATCCGTCATCGATCGGTCCGGCCATGGCCGTCGCCCTGCTGACAACCTTCTACGGCGCCATCATCGCCAATGTCATCTGCCTGCCGGTCGCCGGCAAGCTGAAGAACCGTTCGGCCTCGGAAGTCCTCGACAAATCGCTGATCGCCGAAGGCCTCAAGCTCATCCTGAAGGGCGAGAATCCGCGCATCATCGAGCAAAAACTGCACGCCTTCCTCGCCCCCAAGGAACGGGAAAGCAACTTCAAGAATTGATACGGATCTTCAGATGGCGAGAAAACCGAAAAAAGAACCGGCCGGCGCGCCGGCCTGGATGGTCACCTTCAGCGACATGGTCACCCTGCTGCTGACCTTCTT
This sequence comes from Geothermobacter ehrlichii, assembly GCF_008124615.1. Taxonomy (NCBI): domain Bacteria; kingdom Pseudomonadati; phylum Thermodesulfobacteriota; class Desulfuromonadia; order Desulfuromonadales; family Geothermobacteraceae; genus Geothermobacter; species Geothermobacter ehrlichii. Next base: position 377,637 of record NZ_VNIB01000001.1, on the reverse strand, counting down.
CGTGCTCATGCTTTCCATGGCACGCCTCGACAAGATGAAGTTCATGGATGCGGCAGGCTCCCTGCGCGGCGCCTTCGGCGTGCTCGGCTCTTCGGACAAGGCCGAGGTGACCAAACCGAAGATCGTCGACGTGGCGCCCATCTTCGACGACCTGGTCACCCGGGTCTACAAGCGCATCCAGTCGCACATGCAGCGGCTGCGCATCGATCGCGACATCGAGCTGGTCAAGGATCGGGGGGCCGTCGTCCTGCGGGTTAACAGCGCAATCCTCTTCGACTCCGGGAAAACCACCATCAAGCCGGAGGCCGAACCGATCCTGCGCAAGGTCGCCGAGCTGGTCCGCCCACTGCCGATGAGCCTGCGCATCGAGGGGCATACCGACAATACCCGCAGCCGCCGTTCCGGGCTGAGCAACTGGGACATCTCGGTGCAGAGGGCAGTGAACGTTCTGAAGTTCATGGCGGCCAACAAGCTGATGCCCCTCGACCGCATGTCGGCGGTCGGCTACGGCTCGCTGCATCCCGTGATCGACAATGACACGCCCGAACACCGCGCCATGAACCGGCGGGTGGAATTCGTGCTGGAAAATCTCGGCAACTACCGGGAAGAACTCCCCTATCTGATCGACGCAACCGAACAGCTACCTTTCTGACGAACGAGGTCGACGCATGGCAGAAAAGACCGAAAAAGCCCCGGAGGGGGGCGGCAAGAAGAAGCTCATCCTGATCATCGCCATCGCCCTGGTGGTCCTGATCGGCGGCGGGGTCGCCGCCTTCCTGCTGCTCGGCGGCAGTGACGAGGAGGCGAAAAAGGGGAAGGCCGCCCAGGAAGCGGCGGCGCTCGAAAGTTCCGATGTCGGCCCCATGGTCAACATCGAATCGTTCATCGTCAACATTCTCGACGAATCGGGAACCCGCTACCTGAAGGCGGCCATGACCCTGGAGCTGACCAACGAACAGGCTGTCGACGAAGTCAACCAGCGCATGCCGCAGATCCGCGACGCCGTCATCATGCTGATCGGCAACAAGTCCTTCAACGAGCTGCAGGACCTGCAGGGCAAGATGCAGCTGCGGGCCGAGTTGACGGCGAAACTGAACAGTTTTCTCAAGACCGGCAAGATCAAGCGGATCTACTTCACCGATTTCGTGGTCCAGTAGGAGGCGTCGTGGAACGCATTCTCACCCAGGAAGAGATCAGCGAGCTGCTGTCGGCGGTCCACCAGGGAGAAATTCCTGCGGAACCGAATATCGAAACGGTCGAAGACGGCAGGCAAATCAGTCCGCTGAACCTGGTTCGGGCGCACGCGTCGAGCGACCTGAAACTGAACAACTTCGATCTGCTGATCGATTCCTTTGCCAGAAACTACGCCATTTCGATCACCAACCGGGTGCAGCAGTCAGCCAACATCCGCCGCACAGGCATCCGTCCGGTCGAATGCGAAACCTTTCTGCATCGCCTGCAGAGCGGCGTCGCCATCGGCCTGTATCGTTTCGATCCGCTGCGGCACGGTGTTCTGGCCGTCCTCTCGCCGTCACTCGCCTGCGCCCTGGTCGAAATTCAGCTCGGCGGGGATCCGACCAAGCCGGCCAGCGTCCCGAACCGTCCGCTGACGGCGATCGAGATGAACATACTCAAGAGCATGTTCAGCGACATCGCTCTCGACCTGGCGAAAGTCCTGAGTTCCCTGGACGGGGTCAGCATCTCCCTGCAGAGGCTGCAAAGCAACCCGCGCCTGGTCAACCTGATTCCCGGCGACGCCATGACTGTGGTCGCCTCTCTCGAAATCGAGATCGGCGCCACCAAGGGGCTGCTTGAACTGATTTTTCCCAATTCAATTCTCGATCCGATCCGGGAGAGCATGCAGCAGAGCCGGGAGGACGGCGGCAACGAGGCCTGGCGGCGGCAGCTGCTGGCCGAACTGCCGACCATTTCGGTCGAGATCGCGGCCGAACTGGGAACCATCACCCTGCAGATGCGCGATTTCATCAACTTCCGCGAAGGCGACATCATCGATCTGCCCTGGAACCCCAATGACCCCCTGGTCATCAAGGTCGAAGGCCGGCCGAAATACGTCGCCCAGGTCGGGGTGAGAAACGGCAACAAGGCGGTGCGCATCACAGACATCTACACCGAAGGAGCGAACCATGGAAACAGCTAACGAAACGGTCAACACCGGTGCCGGCGAAAACACCGCGGAAAGCGGTTCGCGCGGCATCGATTTTCTGCTCGACATTCCGCTCAACGTCTCGGTCGAGGTCGGCCGCTCCCGCATCCTGGTCAAGGACCTGCTGCAGATGCGCGAGGGCTATGTCATCGAACTGGACAAGCTGGCCGGCGAACCCCTCGACCTGTATGTCAACTCGAAGCTGATCGCCCGCGGCGAAGCGGTGCTGGCCGGCGACAAGTTCGGCCTGCGGCTGACCGATGTCATCAGCCCCGCCGAACGGATCGAGAATCTGGGCTGATGCTGCGGACCTTTCTGTTCATAGGACTGCTCGCCCAGGCCTGGCCCGTCCTGGCCGCCGAAAACTACAGCCCCCCCGGGCTGCTGACCGGCGGACTGCGGGTCGTCGGCTCGCTGGTGCTGGTGATCGGCCTGGCCCTGCTCGTCCTGGCCCTGGCAAAAAAACGGCTGCAGCTTCTTCCCGGTCAGAAGAAAGGCGCCATCCGGGTCATCGAAACCCGCGCCCTGGCCCCGAAGAAGGCCGTGGCCCTGATCGAGGTCAGAGGCCGTGAACTGCTGGTCGGCATCGGACAGGACAGCGTCAGCCTGCTGTGTGAACTGCCGACGGATAAAAGCTTCGCCGACGCGCTCGACCGGCAACTGGAGGTGGGCGAGTGAAGCGACTGGCGGCCTGCATCTTCTTTCTGCTCTGCCTGTTTACGGCGCACCACGCCCTGGCGCAGGGCCTACCGACCCTGACCGTCGGCATCGGTGAGGCGAAGAGCCCCGGCGAGGTTTCGACGGCCCTGCAGATCCTGGTGCTGCTGACCGTCCTTTCGGTAGCGCCAGCCATCCTGCTGATGACAACGGCCTTCACCCGCATCGTCGTCGTCCTCTCCTTCGTCCGCCAGGCGATGGGTACCCAGCAGATGCCGCCGAACCAGGTCATTATCGGGCTGTCGCTCTTTCTGACCTTCTTCGTCATGGCACCGGTCTTCAGCCAGATCAACGAGCAGGCCATCAAGCCCTACCTCGACGGCAAACTGCCACAGAAACAGGCGCTCGAGAAGGCTGTGGAACCGATGCGCGCATTCATGTTCGGCCAGACCGACGAAAAGGATCTCGCCCTGCTCGTCGCCATGACCGGCGATGAACAACCGGAGGATCTGGACGATGTGCCGACCATGACCCTGATACCGGCCTTCATGCTTTCGGAACTGAAGCGGGCCTTTCAGATCGGCTTCCTCATCTATGTCCCCTTCCTGGTCATCGACATGGTGGTCGCCTCGGTGCTGATGGCCATGGGGATGATGATGCTGCCACCGCCGATCATTTCGCTCCCTTTCAAGCTGCTGCTCTTCGTACTGGTCGACGGCTGGGGGCTGGTGGTCGGATCGCTGGTCCAGAGTTTTCACTGATTGCGGGCCGGACCCGCGGTGACAACCATCGCCCGGAAGCCTAGGCCCAAACGCCAGAGGAGTTGCCCATGCCACCCGAAATGGTCATCGATGTCGGCCGCCGCGCCGTGGAAATGGTGCTGATGCTCTCCGGCCCCATGCTGGTCTGCGCCGTCGTGGTCGGCCTGGTCATCAGCATCTTTCAGGCCGCCACCCAGATCAACGAACAGACCATGACCTTCATCCCCAAGATCGTCGCCGTGCTGGTAGCGCTGGTAATCACCGCCCCCTGGATGATCCGGGTCATGGTCGCCTTCACTCGCGATCTGTACGGCCAGATCGGACATCTCGGAGGCTGACGCCCGTGGAACTGCCGGTCCTCTCTACCGCCACCATCCAGGCGCTGCTGATCTGCCTGGTGCGCATCGGCGCCCTGATGGGCACCCTGCCCATCTACGGCAGCAGCCAGGCTCCGATGCGGATCCGCGTCGCCCTGACGGTGATGCTGACCCTGGTGGTCTTCCCCCTGGTCCGGGATCTGATTCCGCAGATGACGTTCGCGCCGGTCGCGCTGGCCGTGCTGCTGGCCGGCGAGGGACTCCTGGGGCTGATGGTCGGCTATATCGCCCGCTTTATCTTCACCGCCGTCGAGCTCGGTGGCACCGTCATCGGCTACCAGATGGGCTTCGCAGCCGCCAACGTCTTCGATCCCCAGAACCAGCGGCAGGTGTCGCTGATCTCGCAGTTCCAGAACATTCTGGCCATTCTGATCTTTCTGTCGCTCAACATTCATTACTACTTCATCGAGGCCCTGATTTCCTCCTTCCGCCTGCTGCCGCCCGGCCGGTGGAATTTTTCCGGCGGGGCCATCCCCTACCTGCTAGAGCTGGCCGGCCGCATGTTCACCCTTGGCGTCCAGCTGAGCGCGCCGGTGCTGGCCGTCCTGCTGCTGTCCGGCCTGGTTCTCGGCATCATGGCGCGGGTCTTTCCGCAGCTGAACGTCTTTCTGCTCTCTTTTCCGCTGAACATCGGCATCAGTTTTCTGCTGATCGGGCTGACCCTCAATCTGCTGGTTGCCCTGCTCAACCAGGAATTCAACGACCTGGGGCAGCGTTTCGCCCTGCTCTTTTCGGCCCTGCAGGGGTGAGTCATGGCGGAAGAACAGGATCAGGAAAGAACGGAACAGGCGACACAGAAACGCCGGGAAGACTTTCGCAAGAAGGGCCAGGTCGCCCAGAGCAAGGAGGTGCACACCGCCCTTCTGCTGACCTCGGCCCTGCTGCTCTGGTACTTCTATCTGCCCTTCTTCTGGCCCAGGCTGCAGTTTCTGGTCGCCGACATCTGGCGCCGAGCCGGCGAAATCGACGTGACTGGAGACTCGGTCTACGATCTCGCCCTGGCCCTGCTGCAGCAGGTCGGCATGCTGCTGGCCCCGCTGCTGCTGATGGTGCTCGTCGTCGGCGCCCTGGGCAGCATCATGCAGATCGGCTTTCTGCTGACCACCAAGCCGCTCGAACCCGACCTGAGCAAGCTCAACCCGATCCAGGGGGCGAAGAAATTCTTTTCCAAGCGCAGCGCCGTCGAGGTGGTCAAGTCACTGGCCAAGGTCGGCCTGGTAGGTTTCGTCGCCTTCAAGACGGTCCATGCCTCTTTCGCCGAAAGCGTGCTGCTGGTCGACGCTCCCCTGGGGGAAACCGTCCGCTTTCTCGGCCGCATCGCCGGGCTGGTGCTGTTCAAAAGCTGCGGCGTGCTGGTCGTGCTTGCACTGTTCGACTATCTCTTCGTCCGCTGGGAGATGGAGCAGCGGATGAAGATGACCAAGCAGGAGATCAAGGAAGAATTCAAGGAGACCGAGGGGGATCCGCACCTCAAGGCCCGCGTCCGTTCCATCCAGCAGGAGATGGCGCGCAAGCGGATGATGGCCGAGGTGCCAAAAGCCGACGTGGTGGTGACCAACCCGACCCATCTGTCGGTGGCTCTCAAGTACGACCGCGAAACCATGCTGGCACCGCAGGTGGTCGCCAAGGGGGCGGATCATCTGGCGATGAAAATCCGCGAGATCGCCCGCGAGCACAAGGTGGTGATGGTGGAAAACGTTCCCGTGGCGCGGGCGCTCTACCAGCTGGAGGTCGGCCAGACCATCCCGGAAGAGATGTTCACCGCCGTGGCCGAGATTCTGGCCTACGTCTACAGCGTCAAGAAGAAGTCGTTCTGAAGGAGGCATGAATGATAGCGCTTGCCGAACGCCACAACTGGGCGAAAACCATGATGCGGACCGATATCATCGTCGGACTGGGGCTGGTCCTGGTGCTGATGGTGATGATCATCCCCCTGCCGCCCCTTCTGCTCGACCTCTTTCTCACTCTGAACATCACCATTTCGCTGGTGATTCTGATCATCACCCTCTACACCACGCGCACCCTCGACTTTTCGAGCTTTCCGTCGCTGCTGCTGGCGACAACCCTGTTCCGGCTGTCGCTCAACGTCGCCTCGACCCGGCTGATCCTGCTGCACGGCCAGGAGGGCGTCTCGGCGGCGGGAACCGTCATCCGCGCTTTCGGCCAGTTCGTGGTCGGCGGCAACTACGTGGTCGGCATCGTCATCTTCTGCATCCTGGTGGTCATCAATTTCATGGTCATCACCAAGGGCGCCGGCCGCGTCGCCGAGGTGGCGGCCCGGTTCACCCTCGACGCCATGCCCGGCAAGCAGATGGCCATCGACGCCGATCTCAACGCCGGCCTGATCAACGAGGAAACCGCCCGCAACCGACGTCAGGAGATCGCCGAGGAAGCCGATTTCTACGGGGCGATGGACGGTGCCAGCAAGTTCGTCCGCGGCGATGCCATCGCCGGCATCATCATCACCCTGGTCAACATCGGCGCCGGTTTCGTCATCGGCGTGCTGCAGAACGGCATGCCGGCCATGGAGGCCGCCCGCACCTACACCATCCTGACCGTCGGCGACGGCCTGGTCGGGCAGATTCCGGCCCTGATCATCTCGACGGCGGCCGGCATCCTGGTCACCCGCGCCGCCGGCGGCAGCGATTTCGGCACCACCCTCAAGGGGCAGATGACCATGCATCCGCGCGCCCTCTGGCTGGTGTCGGGCATCCTGCTCGTCTTCGCCATCATCCCCGGGCTGCCGACCATCCCCTTCGTCGTCCTGTCCGCCCTCATCGGGCTGTCGGCCTGGCAGATCCAGAAGGCCCAGACCGCCCGCGAGGCGAAAGAAGCGGAGGCCGTCGACGTCGCCGAGGAAGAACCAGCCGAGATCGACTTCGACGAGCTGCTGCATGTCGACCTGCTCGAACTCGAGGTCGGCTACGGACTCATTCCCCTGGTCGACGCCAACCAGGAGGGCGACCTGCTGCCGCGGATCCAGGCGATCCGCAAACAGTTCGCCATGGACATGGGCTTCATCATTCCGCCGATACACATCAAGGACAATCTGCAGCTCGCCCCCAACCAGTACAGCATTCTGCTCAAGGGGGTGAAGGTGGGTGTCGGAGAAGTGTTCCCGGGTCAATATCTCGCCATGGATCCGGGCACAGCCACCGAGCAGATCACCGGCATCGAAACCACCGAACCGGCCTTCGGACTGCCCGCCATCTGGATCACCGAAGACAAGAAGGATCGCGCGCAAATAGCCGGATATACAGTGGTTGACTGCGCCACAGTGGTCAGCACCCACCTGAGCGAAATCATCAAAAAGCACGCGCACGAACTGCTCGGGCGGCAAGAGGTACAGAACTTGCTCAACTCCCTGGCAAAGACCTATCCGAAACTGGTCGAGGAACTGGTTCCCGACATTCTGAACACAGGACTGATCATGCGCGTCATGCAGAATCTGCTCAGAGAACAGGTCAGCATCAGGGACATCCGGACCATCCTGGAAACCATGGCCGACTACGTCGGCGTGTCCCAGGATCCCACCTACCTGACCGAGCAGGTCCGGGCCGCCCTGGGGCGCCTGATCAGCGGCCGTTACGCCGAAGACGGGCAGAACCTGAACCTGATCACCCTCGACCGCGAGATCGAGGAAACAATCCACAACTCGATCCAGAATTCGACCGAAGGCAGCTACCTGGCTCTCGATCCGAACATCGCCCACCGGATCATCGACCGCCTCAGCCAGACCATTGGCAACATGTCCGGAGGCACACCGCCGGTGCTGCTGACCGCGCCAACAATCCGACCCCATGTCAAAAGGTTGACCGAGCGGTACCTGCCGCACCTGGTCGTTCTTTCGCACAACGAGATCGCGCCCGACATGATGGTGCGGTCCCTGGGAACGGTGAGCCTCCATGCAGGTTAAAGTGTTCGAAGCCGACAGCATGGCCGCGGCCCTGAAGAAGGTCAAGGAGACCTTCGGACCGGACGCCCTGATCCTCTCGACCCGGACCATCCGCAAAAACGGTCTCGGTCTTCTCGGCCGCCCCCGGATCGAAATCACCGCGGCCATCGAGGAAGACGACAGCGGCGCCGCAACTGAAACCCGGCCGGTCGAAGCTCCTGCCGGCAAAGGCCGCCGGGGCGGCAAGGCGACGACAAGAGCCGCCGTCGCCGATCGCATCGACTACCGGGACATCTGGCGGCAGCGGAAAGTCATCGATCCGGTCGAGGCGGAGATCCAGAGCCTGCGAGAGCAGCTCGCCCGCCAGGATGTTTCGGCCCTGCGTTCGGAACTGGAAGAACTCAAGGCGGCCATTCGCGAACTCAACCGGCCGGTGCAACAGCCGGCACCGCAACCGGCAGCGCCGGTGCAGCCGCAGCCGCCCTGGCAGCAAAAGCCCGCCAAGGACGCCGTCATCGAACAGCTGGTCGCCAGCCTCAAGGCGCACGACCTCGAAGACGCCACCGCCGAGACCCTGGCCCGCTACGCCGGCGAGCGGCTCCATCCGCAGCAGCTGGCCGACCCGTCCTATCTCAACCAGTTCTTCCTCGACACCATCAGCGACCTGGTGCAGTTCACCCATCCCTTCGCCGGCGGACAGGGGCAGAAACGGCTCGCCCTGGTCGGACCGACCGGCGTCGGCAAGACCACCACCATCGCCAAACTGGCGGCCAGCTACCTGCAGCGGCATTCGGGCCGGCTCGCCCTGTTCACCATCGACACCTACCGCATCGCGGCGGCCGAGCAGCTGCGCGTCTACGGCGAGATCATGAACCTGCCGGTCGAGGTGATCTACTCTCCGGAACAGCTGCAGACGGCTTTCGCCCGCCACAGCGACAAGGACCTGATCCTGATCGATACCAGCGGCCGCTGTCATCGCGACGAGGCCGGCATGGCCGAAATCGCCGCCTTTCTCGGCCCCGAAGCCAGAACCGAAAACCATCTCGTGCTGGCCACCGGAACCCGCGGCCGCGACCTGGTCGACATCGTCGGCAGTTTCCGCCGCATTCCACTGGCCAGCCTGATCTTCAGCAAGGTGGACGAAACAGCGCAGCGCGGCGCCCTGCTCGACATCCCTTTGCGACAGAACCTGCCGATATCCTGTCTGACCAACGGCCAGAGAGTTCCCGAAGACATTCTGGCCGCCGAACCGAAGGTGGTTGCCGAATGCATTCTGGGACAGCAGTAGAGGTGAATTCGATGAACGTCATCCACGGACGCTTTGATCAGGCGGGAACCCTGCGCAGCCGCCAGCACCGGCTCACCGCCGTCGACAGCGGCACGGCCTCAGCCCCTGCGGCGCGGGTGATCTCCATCACCAGCGGCAAGGGCGGCGTCGGCAAAACCTCCATCGCCACCAACGTCGCCGTCGTCCTGGCGCGCATGGGCAAGAGGGTTCTGGTCATCGACGCCGATCTGGGTCTGGCCAACATCGATGTCATGTGCGGCCTGACCCCCCGCTACAACCTGAACCACTATTTCGCCGGCGAACGCTCCCTGACCGAGATCATGACCAGCGGGCCCGCCGGCATCAGCATCCTTCCGGCCGGGTCGGGCCTGCAGCACCTGACCCACCTGAACACCGACCAGAAACGGCGCTTTCTCGACGATCTCGACAGCCTGCACGGACGATTCGACCTGGTGCTGATCGACACCGAAGCGGGCATCTCGGAGAACGTCACCTACTTCAACGTCGCGGCACAGGATATCCTGGTGGTCACCACGCCCGAACCGACCGCCATCACCGATGCCTACGCCCTGATGAAACTCCTTTCGACCCGTTATCACCAGAAGTCGTTTCACCTGGTGGTGAATCAGGTGCAGCAGATCGACGAGGGGTTGGATGTCTACCAGAAGCTGACCATCGTCTCCAACCGCTACCTTGACATCTCCATCGACTATCTCGGCTGCATTCCGCAAAACCCCCGAATGCAGGAAGCCGTCCGTCGGCAGAAACCGGTGGTGGAACTCTTCCCCAACCAGAAAACGAGTTCCGCCTTCGAGGCCCTGGCCCGCGCCCTGGCGACACCGACGGAACAGGCCCCCAAGGGGACCGTGCAATTTTTCTGGAAACGCTTTTTCACCCTGAATCAGGGAGGTGAATCATGAACGAAACCGCCACCTACACCGAAACCGGGCTGCTCGACCGGGACCAGCTGATCCGCGCTCACCTGCCGCTGGTCAACTTCCTTGTCGAACGCATGGTCACCCAGGTGCCGACCTTCGTCAACAAGGACGAGATCTGCAGCGCCGCCATGCTGGGACTGGTCGACGCCGCCAACCGCTACGATCCGTCCAAGGGCGTCCAGTTCAAGACCTTCGCCGAACGGCGCATCCGCGGAGCGGTGCTGGACGAGGTCCGTCGCATGGACTGGTTCTCGCGCAGCCTGCGCGAAAAACACGCCCGACTGGCCCGTACCATCGAACGCCTCGAACGCAAGCTCGGACGGGCGCCGGAAGAAGAGGAGATCGCCGCCGAACTCGACATGCCCCTGGAAGAATACCAGTCGCTGCTCGGCGAAGTCTCCTACCTGGGCTGCATCAGCCTCAACGAATCCCTCGACGACCATGGAGGCGGACGGACCATCATCGAAAACCTCGAGGACGAAAACGGCAAGAGCCCGCTCGACGAACTGGAGGCGGCGGATCTGACCCGGGAGATGGCGGAACATATCAGCAAGCTGTCCGAAAAGGAACGGCTGGTGGTGGCGCTCTACTATCACGAGGAACTGACGCAGAAGGAAATCGCCGAGGTTCTCGGCATCTCCGAAGGCCGGGTGTCGCAGATTCACAGCCAGGCCCTGCTGAAGCTGAAGGTCAAGCTGAGCCGCCGCACGACGATGCCGCCGCTCCCGAAAAAGGCGAAGGGAGAATGAGTTCCATGTTCAGGCCCGAATACACCTTCATGCTTCTCGCCGGCACAACCCTGGTCAGTCTGGCCTGCTTCATCCTTCTCTTTCTGAAGCTCAACCGGCTCAGCCGGCAACTGGTCAGGGTCAGCAGCAGGATCTCTGAAAATGAAGAAGCAAAACCGGCTGTGGAAAAGGCCGCTTTCGATACCGATCTGCTGGCCGCCAACATGAAAGCGATGATCCGCCAGCAGGTGACGGCCGGCAACATGTCGGACCGGTATCGCTACATCAATTCGCTGGCGTCGCACGGGCTCGACCCGGCCCAGATCGCCCAGATACTCGAAATCGGCAAGGGCGAAGCGGAGCAGCTGGTCAAACTGGCCAGCCTGCGGCCGCTCGCTTCCGATCCGGAGGAGATCGCGGCATGACGGATACGGCCTACAACGCCGGCCTGGTTTCGGCGGCCTCGGGCGCCATGAGCCGCCTGCGGGCCATCGACATCATTACCAACAACCTGGCCAACACCAACACGCCCGGCTTCAGACGGGATGTTCCCGGCTTCGACGCCGCGCTGGTTCGTGCGCAACAGGGGGGAGACCTGGTCACCACCGCCAGATTGCAGCGGGTTTCCCGGGACAACACCCCGGGCGAGCTGAAAAAGAGCGGCAATCCCCTCGATGTCGCCATCATCGGACGCGGCTATTTCCGGGTGCAGGATCCGAAGACCGGCGGCGAGTTCTATACCCGCCAGGGTAATTTTTCCCGCTCGCCGGATGGCGTTCTGCTCACCGGCGCGGGCTATCCGGTTCTCGGTGAAGGCGGCCCCATCACCCTGCCGGCAGGCGGACGGATCGAGATCGATCCCGACGGAACGATACTGCGCGACGGCCAGCAGGTGGGACGGCTGCAGCTGGTCGACTTTCCGGACGATGTCACCCTGACGCGCAAAGGGCGCGGGCTGCTGGCCGCCCCGCAGGGAACGTCCCCCCTGCCGATGGACAATCCAAAGCTGTTGCAGGGGTGGATCGAGACGGCCAACGTCAGTCCCCTGACGGAAATGACCCGGATGGTGTCATACGAACGGGATTTCGAAGCCTACCAGAAACTGATCAAGGCCTACGGCCAGCTCGCCACCAAGGCGGCGGAGATAGGCGCTTTCTAGGCAAAGGAGTGGAACCATGATCAAGGCGCTTTCCATCGCGGCATCCGGCATGGAAGCCCAGCAGCTCAACATGGACGTCATCGCCAACAACCTGGCCAACGTCAACACCACCGGCTTCAAGAAGAGCCGGGCCGATTTTCAGGACCTGCTCTATCAGACCATTCGCAATGCCGGCGGCACCAGCAGCACCGGAACGGAAGTTCCAACCGGCATTCAGATCGGGCTCGGAACCCGGACTGCAGCCGTGCAGAAGATCTTCACCCCGGGCGACATCATTCAGACCGGCAACGAGCTCGACCTGGCGATCGAAGGCGACGGTTTCTTCCAGGTGCAGCTGCCCAACGGTGAAACGGTCTACACCCGCGCCGGCGCATTGAAGAAGGACAGCACCGGCCGCCTGGTCACCTCCGACGGCTATCCCGTCATCCCCGAGATCACCATCCCCGAGAATGCCACCCGGGTAGCCATCCACGAAGACGGAACCGTTGAAGCCTTCCTCGACGGAAGCTCGGCCGGCAGCCAGATCGGCCAGCTCGAGTTGGCCACCTTCAGCAACCCGGCCGGCCTGTTCAGCATCGGCCGCAACCTGCTCAAGGAAACCCCGGCCTCCGGCGCACCGACAACGGGCATTCCCGGAGAACTCGGTCTGGGCACCATCTCCCAGGGCTATCTCGAAGGGAGCAACGTCAGCGTCATGGAGGAAATGGTGGCCATGATCGCCGGCCAGCGGGCGTACGAGATCAATTCCAAGGCGATCAAGACCGCCGACGAAATGCTGCAGATGACCAACAACCTGGCCTGACGGATCGCAACGATGAAATCCTGGCTTTCATGCATCCTGCTCCTTCTGTTCTCGACCGGCGCCGCGCAGGCGCTGACCATCGACTGGCGCCAGCGTGCTATCATCGATGGCAGCGAACTGACCCTGGGAGAGATCGCCGACATCGAGGCGGACCGGAACATGAAAGCCTACCTGGAGAACCTGCGCCTGGGACCGGCTCCGCGACCGGGGCAGGAAGTCAGAATCGACAGCCTTGAACTGCGCCAGCGGCTTCTCCAGATCGATCCGGACCTGTCCGGCAGCGTATTTACCGGTGCCGATGTCGTTGTCGTGAAAAGAGGCGGCATCCGCGTCGGAACGGAACGCCTGCGCCGGATCCTCGACGACTACCTTGTCAAACAGAGCCGGAACTACCCCGGCGTCCGGCTCTCGTTCCAAAACCTGCAGTTCCCGCCCCCCTTCGTTCTGCCGAGGGGAGAGCTGCGCAGCGAGGTGCGTCCGTCCGATCCCGACCTGCTCAAGACCCGCAGCTTCAACCTGATCTTCCGGGTCAACGGCCGGGTCGAACGCAACCTGACCGTTCGGGGGGAGGTCGTCGGCCGGGCCAGGGTTGCCGTTCTGACCCGGGATCTGCCCAGGGGAACGCTGCTCGGCGCCGACGACGTAACCCTGGCCGAACGCGAGATCAACCGTCTTCACCAGCCGTTTTTTCAGATGGAAGAGCTGCCGGGCAAGAAACTGAAACGCTCCCTGCGCCGTGGCGACGTCCTCACCCACGGCGTGGTCGCAACACCGCCCGTCGTCAGGCGTGGCCAACCGGTCACCATCGTTCTCAGAAGCGGTGCCCTCAGTCTGTCCGCCAAGGGCATCGCCAAACGGGACGGCAAACCGGGCGAAACCATCCCGGTACGCAACATCGGATCACAGAAGATCATACTCTGCCGGGTCACCGGACCCGGGCAGGTCAGGGTGGAGTTCTGACCATGAAGAGAACCTGGCTGATGATAGCTCTTGTCCTTCCGCTCGCGGCCTGCGCTCCACCGCCGCAGGCACCGCCCCCACAGCTTCGGGGCGCCATTCCGGCTCCGCCGTCCCCGCCCCCACCAGACCGGCCGGCCGGCTCGATCTGGGCCGATCGCGGCGGCGACCTGTTTACTGACCTGAAAGCGCGGCGGGTGGGCGACATCGTGACCGTCGCCATCTACGAACGGGCAAGCGCAAGCAAGGAGGCCACGACAGAAACGGACCGTTCGAGTTCGATCTCGGCCGACATCACCAAATTCTTCCGTTTCGAGAAGGACCTGGCTCACCTGGCCAGCGGCATCGACCCGGCCAAGCTCCTGTCGGCCAGCTACAAGAACGATTTCCAGGGCGGCGGCAAGACCACCCGCAAGGAAGACCTGGTCGCCACCCTGACCACCCAGGTGGTCGAAGTGCTGCCCAACGGCAACCTGCGCATCGAAGGGAACAAGGCGGTCACGGTCAACAACGAAACCCAGTACATCCAGCTGACAGGACTGGTGCGGCCGACCGACATTACCTCCGGCAACATCGTCGATTCGAAATACATTCTCGACGCCCGCATCGCCTACACCGGCAAGGGTGTGGTCAGCGACAAGCAGAAGCCTGGCTGGATGACCCGGGTTCTCGACAACATCTGGCCCTTCTGAGGCTCGGGAGGCTTCGTCCATGCGGTATCTGAGCATCATCATTCTGACACTCATCTTCGCCCTTCCCGCCCAGGCGGTACGCCTCAAGGACGTCGCCCATCTCGACGGTGTCCGTTCCAACCAGCTGGTCGGCTACGGACTGGTCGTGGGTCTCAACGGAACCGGCGACAGCAAAAGCACCCAGTTCACCATTCAGTCCCTGGTCAACATGCTCGACCGCATGGGCATTACCGTCAACCGGAACGACGTCAAGATTTCCAACGTCGCCGCGGTCATGGTGACGGCGCAGCTGCCTCCCTTCGCCAGTCCCGGCAACAGAGTCGACGTCACCATTTCGTCGATCGGCGATGCCAAATCCCTCGCCGGCGGCACCCTGCTGCTCACTCCCCTGCAGGGACCGGACGGAAAAATCTACGCCGTCGCCCAGGGGCCGGTGGTCGTCGGTTCCCTCTCCTTCGGCGGCAAGGCCGCCAAGGTGCAGAAAAACCACCCGACGGTGGGACGCATACCGGCAGGCGGCATAGTCGAACAGGGCGTCCGGATTGACTTGCCGGCAGACGGCCTGCTGACCTACCGGATGGACGACAACGATTTCACCACCGTCGCCCGCATCGCGCAGGCGATCAACAGACATTTCGGATCCGACATATGCCGTCCGAGGGACGGCGCCAGCGTCAGCATCCGCCTGCCGGAATCCTACCGGGGACGGCTCGTCGGTTTCCTGAGCGAAGTCGAAAACCTCGAGATCCAGCCGGACGCTCCCGCCCGGATCGTGGTCAACGAAAAGACCGGCACCATTGTCATGGGCAGGGATGTCCGTATCGATACCGTCGCCGTTTCGCACGGCAACCTCAGCCTGGTCATCAACGAACAAACCGAGGTCTCCCAGGCTCAGGCGCTGGCTCCCGGAGGCAAGACCGTCGCCAGCCCGAAAACGGACATCGAAGTCAGTGAAGGCAGCGGTGAGCTGGTCGTTCTGCCCATGGGGGTATCGATCGCCGAAATCGCCCGGGCACTCAATGCCATCGGCGCCTCGCCACGCGACCTGATCGCCATTCTGCAGGCGATCAAGGCATCGGGCGCCCTGCATGCCGAACTGGTCATTCTCTGACGGGAGTAAAGCATGAAGATCCCCGGTCTTCTTCCGACTGAACTTTCATTCGGAAAAGGGGAAAAAACATCGGACAAAAACGCCGAACTGCGTCAGGCCTGCCGCGAATTCGAGGCCCTGTTCATCCAGTCGATGCTCAAGGGCATGCACGCGACCGTGCCCGACAGCGGCCTGCTGGACAAGGACGCCGGCAGAGACATCTACCGGGAGATGATGGATATCGAAATCGCCCGGCAAATCGCCGGTCGGGGCAACGGCCTCGGCATCGGCCGGACCCTGTACGAACGGCTGAGCCGTCAACAGACCAAAAACAGGATTCCCTAGGGACAGCAGCCCCCCCGGGAATGCCCCTGCTCTTTTCTGTGATTTTTTGCTAAACTTGACGCCGTCTTGCGTCGATACGAGGATCAGGTAAAGAATCAACTGCCATTGCCAACTCTTTACCACTGCTCCCGATGGAGCCGTTGCCCCGAAGGCATTGCCAACAAAGGTGGACATCATGACTGTCAAGATTCACACCGGAAAACCATTGATCAACACGGGCAGGATGGGGGAACCGAACACGCAACCGGATCGCAAGGAGAACAAGGTTGCCGGCGAAACCACACCCGCGGTCGACAAAGTCAAAATATCTTCCTTCGCCCGCGAGGCCGCCCGGCTGGATCGGTCGGAACCGGCCAACGACGCCGCCCGAGCCGAAAAAGTGGCCAGGCTGAAACAGCAGGTGGCCGATGGCAGCTACGATCCCGATCCGGAAAAGGTCGCCAAAAGTCTGCTCAAGTATATCTTCGAGGACCGTTGATCCGATGAATGCCACAGCCAGGGAAAAGATGGAACAGCTCCACGGGCTCATCCTCGAGGAGCGCCAGTGCGCCATCGATCTCGATACCGATGAACTTGTCCGTCTGGCCGAAGCAAAAAACAGGCTGCTGGCCGAACTGCGCGAACTCGACCTCGGCAGCCAGGATCCCGAAGAACAGGCGCTGGCGGAAACCATCCGTGAGGAGAACCGCCGCAACGCCTACCTCTTCTGGTCTTCGCTGAACTGGGTGCGGGACATGCTCAATTTCTACAGCCGCCAGATGACCGAACCCGCCTACAACCCGGCCGGCCAGAGAGTCGAAATCACCGGCGGCGGAAAACTCCTTTCCGGGAAGGTCTGACATGGGTGGTATCGTCAACGCTCTGAACGCGGCCAAAACCTCCATCACCACCCAGCAGAAGGCCATCGAGGTCGTCGGCAACAACATCGCCAACGTCAACACCCCCGGCTATTCGCGACAGACCCCCAACCTGACCCCCTACCCGACTCTCGCCTTCGGTGATTTCTTCATCGGCCAGGGAGTGCGGGTCGGCTCCATCGAACGCGCCCACGACGCCTTTCTCACCGGCGAAATCCGCCAGAAAAACGCCGATTTCGGGCAGGAAAAGGCCAAGACCTCGCCGCTTGCCGAAATCGAGGGTTCCCTGCCCATCGACGACACCGGCCTGGTCGCCGACATCGACCGCTTTTTCGACGCCTGGCAGGAACTCTCGACCAACCCGGACGGCAGCGTCGAACGTGAACTGGTCATCCAGTACGGACAGCGTCTGTCGCAATCGTTCGACACGGCCTGGAATCGCCTGGAAGACATTCGCGGCAACATCGACAACACGCTCGTCAGCAAGGTCAACACCATCAACCTGAAACTGCGGCAGGTCGCCGATCTGAACAAGAGGATTTCAACCGTCGAATACGCCGGCCACGCGGCCAATGCCGAACGCGACCAGCGCGACCAGCTGATCAAGGAACTGGCCGGGGAGATCGGCGTCTCCGCCGTCGAGGACAAGGTCGGCATGATCTCCCTGCAACTTCCCGGTGGACTCCCCCTGGTCGAGGGGGGGATCGCCCTGCAGCTGGAAACGGTTCACACCACCGGTGGCGTGCAGATCAACGTCAACACCAGTTCGGCTTCCCTCAAGGTTCCACGCAGCGGCTGGGGCGGTGAATTCCGCGGCCTGCTCGACACCCGTGACCAGTTGATTCCGGACCTGCAGGGACGCCTCGACCAGCTGGCCTACGATCTCGCCACCCAGGTCAACGGCCTGCACCGGGCAGGCAGCGGACTGGATGGCGTCAGCGGCCGCGATTTCTTCGTCCAGCCAGCCGCTGTCAGCGGCGCCGCCACCCTGATGGCGGTCGCTGTCACCAGCACCACCGAAGTGGCCGCCGGTGTCAGCAGCGCCCCCGGAGACAACGGCAACGCCTTGCAGCTGGCCACTCTCAAGGACACCAGCTTTGTCAACGGCACCGATACCTATACCGAATGGTACGGCAAAATCACCTCCACGATAGGCATCGAAGCCAGCCAGAACAGACTGGCGGTCAGCGGACTGCAGGACAGCCTCGATCAACTGGAGAACCTGCGCGAGTCCACGGTCGGCGTCTCCATCGAAGAAGAGATGATCAACCTGCTGCAGTACCAGAAGGCGTTCGAGGCCTCGGCCAAGTTTCTGAGCACGGTCGACGAAATGATGGACAGCGTTCTGATGATCAAGAGGTAAACCATGCGCGCTACCATGGGAACAACCTACCGCAGCCTGCTCGGGAACCTGAACCGGATCAACTCCCGTCTCGAGGAATTGCGCGTGCAGACGGCCAGCGGCAAGAAGCTGCAGCGCCCCTCGAACGATCCCTCGGCCATCCGGCCGACCCTCTACGCCCGCGCCGATATCGTCAGCGCCAACCGCTTTACCCGCACCATCAACGCCGGCATCGATCGGATCGACAACCAGGACTACTATCTCGACAACATGGAGAACATCCTGGTGCGGGCCAAGGAAATCTCCATCGCGGCGGTCAACGACAGCCTCAACGCCGAAGACCGTCTGACCTATGCCAACGAGGTGGCCCAGCTGCGCAAGGAACTGTTCGACATGGGCAACGCCCAGTTCGACGGCAAGTACCTCTTTTCGGGGCACCAGATCCATACCAGACCCTTTGTCGAAAACCCGGCCTACGATCCGGTCAACGATCCACGCCCGGTCCTGTACAACGGTGACAACGGAGCCTTCAACCTGGCGACCGGGCCCGGCGAGGTAACCCGCGTCAATATCACCGGCAATGCCCTGCTGCTGGGCGATGCCGACAATGACGGTGTCACCGACCCCGACGGCACCGACGTCTTCGGGGTTATGAAACGCCTCGAGGATGCCCTGCGCAATAACGATTCGGCGGCAATCGAAGCGGAAATGTCCGGTCTCGAGTCGAGCATGGAACAGGTGCGGCGGCATCGCAGCATCATGGGGAACAACGGCAGCCGACTCGAAGAAGCGCTGGGACGGATGGAAAACATGGAAATCCGCATGCGCGAGATTCTCTCCCGCTACGAGGACGCCGATCTGGTCGAAACCATCGCCAACCTGAAGAAGCAGGAATCGGCCCTGCAGGCCGCCCTCGCCGTCACCGGCAGAATCTCGGAACTGTCGATACTCAACTACCTCTGAAACCGGCCGGAGCCAACACGGGACACCGGTGCCCGTCCTGGTCGGACCGGAAACGGATCACCTGACATGGAACTGGAAAAATCGCATCGCCTGCCACAACCGATTTTCTCCAACATCCTGCTAAACGAAACGAACGATATGGCCGATAAGAGCCATGGAGGGCAAGGATGCTCGTACTGACTCGCAAAAGCGGAGAAGGAATCATCATCGGAGACGATATCAGGATCACCGTCGTCGAAGTGCGCGGCAACAGCATCAGACTGGGCATCGACGCGCCGCGTTCGAAGAAGATCCATCGTCTCGAGGTCTACGAACGGATCACCAACGAAAACCGGAAGGCGACGCAATGGGAACCTGTGGATCTGCAAGCCCTGAGCCGAAAACTCGACACAAACAAAAAACAACCGCGGCCATGAAAATCACCGGCACCCGATTCGGGGATATCGAATACCAGGAAGCCAACCTTATCCACTTTCCCGAGGGCCTGATCGGCTTCGAACAACTGCGCGACTTCGTCGTCATGCCCAACCGGGAAGGAAATCTCCTCTTCTGGATCCAGAGTGTCGAGGACAAGGACATCGCCTTTCTGCTCACCGAACCGGGCAACTTCTTCCTCGACTACAAGGTCGTTCCCGACAAGACCGAAATGGCCAAGCTGAACATTGCGCGCCCCGAGCAGGCCCATGCCCTCGCCATTGTCACCATCCACCCTGACAAATCGGTCACCCTCAACCTGGCTGCGCCGCTTCTCTTTGCCCCGGAAACCAACCGCTGCCTGCAGGTCATACTCGAAGGCGCCCCCTACAACACCCGCACCCCGCTGCCGACCGTCTGACACAACCATGTGCCAAAAGAGCAGGACGAAAAAATCCCGCATGGAAGCGGGAGCCGACTCGGCCCCCCTCAACTTTCGTCTCGACTGGGGCGTGCACACCATTTTTCGACTGCTCAGTTCCTACCGGTTCCAGACGGTACTCGACATCGGCTCGGGTTCTGGTGAACACAAGCGGTTTTTCGAGTATTTCGGCAAACAGGTGTACAGTGTTGACCTGTTCCACCAGGCCGATTACTGCGGTGATTTTCTCGAAATCGACTTCGATCGTCGCTTCGACGTCATCTGGTGTTCGCACGTTCTCGAGCATCAACGCAATGTCGGCCTGTTTCTCGACAAGGTCTTCAGCCTGCTTCCCGAAAGGGGCATTTTGGCTCTCACCGTCCCCTACCACCCACGCGAACGCCTGATTTCGGGACACATCAACAATTTCAGCATCCCCCTGCTCTGCTATCATCTGATCATGGCCGGTTTCGACTGCAGCAAAGCGCAGATTCTGGGAACTTTCGAAACCAGTCTCATCGTCCGAAAAAAGGAAGCCATCCATCCGGAAAGAGGCAAATCATCGGCTCATGGTGCCGATGCCGGGTACGAGTTCGCCGGAATTCAGGACTACTTTCCCTTTCCGGCAACCCAGGGTCGTGAAATTACAGAAGCCATGTTCAACTGGGGTGATCCTGGCTGCTACATTCTGCCGCGGCCCGCAATCCAGGTGCCGGCCAATATTGAGTCAAAAAATCTACAAACCTATCCTCAATTCTGCCCACAGCTCAGGTTTGCCGACGGCTGAGCGATCTGCTTTTGCACATGGCTGCCAAAGTGAGAAAAAAATCGGCCAAAAGCAAAAGGCCGACCGCACACCCGCCCGAAATTCAAGCCGCCCTGAACCTGGCCATAACCTGTCACGAGCAGGGAAACCTGGTCACGGCGGAACGCATCTACCGCGACATCCTGCGTCAAAAACCGTCCTGCGCCCAGGCTTTGCACATGCTTGGGGTTGTCGCCAGCCAAACCGGACACTTCGAGGAAGCCTCCGAACTCATTAGCAAGGCCCTGCAGCTGGCACCCGATGACCAAAACGCGCATTTCAACCTTGCGGTCTGTCTGCAACATCTGGGCAATCTGCAGCAAGCCGAACGACACTACCGCACAACGCTGAAACTCGCTCCGAAACGCAACGATGCCCGCGCCAATCTGGCCATTGTCCTGCGCGACCTCGACCGGCTCGACGAAGCCATCACCCTGTTGCGCAAAGCCGTCGAACAGGAACCTGACCACCCAGAGCTACTGAACAACCTGGCAACCCTGGTCAAAACCAGAGGAGATTTCGAAGACTCCATCCCCATCTATCGCAAGGCCCTGGCAATAACTCCAGAGGATGCAGAATTGCATTTCAACCTGGCCGGCAGCCTGCTGGTGACCGGAAAGCTGGAACCTGGCTGGCGGGAATACAGCTGGCGCTGGCGTTCTCAGGCATTCATGGCTGCCAATCCGGTCAGACCTGTTCCCTACCCCATGTGGCAGGGAGAGAACCTGGCCGGGAAAAGACTATTCATCCGGCGCGAGCAGGGGATCGGCGACGAGATCATGTTCGCTACCTGCCTGCCCGATCTGATGGCCGTGGCCCGGCATTGCACAGTGGAATGCGACCCCCGCCTATCCGGACTGTTGCGACGCTCTTTCCCCGGGATTCACATCTGTACCGCCAACGATCCCCTTCCGGCAAAGACCGACATCGATCTGGCCCTGTTTGCCGGGGACCTTCCTTCACTTTTCCGGACAAACCTGCAGCATTTTCCGACACCGTCCCCCCGACTGATGGTCGACCCGAAGCTGGCCGAGCAAATTGACCGGCAGCTCGCCACCCTGGTCGCGAAGGACAAACCCCTCATCGGGCTGTCATGGCGTGGGGGGCGGGAACCAAGGGTCCGGGCGACCCGTTCCATCCCTCTGTCGCAATGGGCCCCATTGCTGAAAGGATTCGAGGCACACTGGATCAACCTGCAATATGGCGACTGCCAAGCCGAGCTCGAAGCAAGCGGGCTGCCAATCGTACAGCTGCCCGGCATCGACCCCATGGCCGACCTCGAAAGCTTCGCCGCTCTGGTGCAAAGACTCGATCTGGTCATCTCCATCGACAATTCCACGGTACACCTTTCCGGTGCCGTCGGCACCCCCTGCTGGGTTCTTCTCCCCAAAGCTCACGACTGGCGCTGGTTCTCGCCATTGGAAACGTCCCCCTGGTACGATTCCCTGCGCCTGTTCCGCCGTTCCAGCCAATACGCCTCCCCCTCTTCACTGTTCTGCACCATTTCCCAGGCACTGACCCGCTTCTTTCCTACCCCTGTCTCCAGAAAAAACTAAAGCCATTTCCGGCAACAACCGATACGTGACGGTGAACGCGGGGAATACCTGGCCAAGGAGGTTGACCATCTAACGTGGATTGTGGCCGCCCCATGGAGGTTCGACACACTGTTCCAAAGCGGGCACGGAAGCCCGCCAAAAAACACTTCACGGAGGAAATGGACAATGGCACTGACAATCAACACCAACATCTCTTCTCTCAACGCCCAGCGTAACCTCAACAAGTCTCAGGGAGCCTTGGCCAAATCGATGCAGCGCCTCTCTTCGGGTCTGCGCATCAACAGCGCCAAGGACGACGCCGCCGGCCTGGCCATCGCCAACCGGATGACGGCCCAGATCCGCGGCCTGAACCAGGCCGCCCGCAATGCCAACGACGGTATTTCCCTGGCCCAGACGGCGGAAGGTGCCCTGCAGGAGAGCACCAACATTCTGCAGCGCATGCGTGAACTGGCCCTGCAGTCGGCAAATGAAACCAACAGCAGCTCCGACCGCAAGTCCCTGCAGGCCGAGGTGAGCCAGCTGGTGAGCGAACTCGACCGCATCGCCACCACCACCACCTTCAACGGCCGCCGGGTTCTCGACGGTTCCTTCTCCGGGGCGACCTTCCAGGTCGGTGCCAACGCCGGTGAAACCATCTCCTTCACCATCGGCAGCGCCAAGGCCGCCAGCATAGGCTTCATCGCCAAGGGGACCGGCAGCGAGGTCAGCGCCAACAACGCTACCGACATCACCATCTCCGTCGGCGGCGGCGCTACTTACAACATCGCCAACAGTGCCAACTTCGCCCACAGCACCGACACGACCTACCGTGGCGGCGACTCGGCCTACGCCAAGGCCGCAGCCATCAATGACGCCGGTATCGCCGGTCTTACCGCCACGGCGTCCACCAGCGGCAACACGACCTTCGCCGCCGTCGGCGGCACCAGCGGTGACACCTACACCCTGAAGGTGAACGGCGTGACGGTCTACAACAACGCCGACGTGTCGACCGCCCTCAGCGTCACCGATGTTCGCGATGCCATCAACGCCGTTTCCGGCCAGACCGGCGTCATCGCCAGCTCTGACGGCAGCACCCTGACCCTGACCGCTGCCGATGGCCGCAACATTGTGGTCGAGGAGAGCGGCACCGGCTTCACCACAGGCACCGACGGTATCAACAACGGCAGTGGCGACTTCGCGGCCGCCGCCAGCGACACCCTGCGCGGCAAGATCGAACTCTCGGCCCTCGACACCATCGCCATCGGCGGTACCCAGGCCGACATCGGCTTCACCGCCGCCGGCATCGCTAAGGATACCCAAGGCCTTGACTCGGTCGATATTTCCACCGCCAGCGGCGCCCAGGAGGCGATCAAGCGCATCGACTCCGCTCTCGGCTCCATCGACTCGATCCGCGGCGACCTCGGTGCGGTGCAGAACCGCTTCGAAACCACCATCGCCAACCTGCAGAACGTTGCCGAGAATCTCTCGGCCGCCCGTTCGCGTATTCTCGATGCCGACATCGCTCAGGAAACGGCATCGATGACCAAGAGCAACATTCTGCAGCAGGCCGGTGTCGCGGTTCTGGCTCAGGCCAACCAGGCTCCGCAGCTGGCCCTGTCTCTGCTGCAGTAACCGGGAAGCTGGGTACGGGGGCCGGATCGGCGGCCCCCGCCCTTTCCTGAACAGACGGATGGTTAGCGAAGGGAGGCTGGCATGAGCATCACGGCAATTACACCGGGAGGGGGGCTCGGTCCTCCCAAAACCCAGGAACCGGCGGAGCAGGTCCGTCAGGACCGGTTGCCGGTACAGGATCTCCCTGACCCCGAAAAAGCGGAAAAGAAAGTCAATTCCGAGGAACTGTTCGACAGGATCAAGGAACTCTCCCAAGACGGCCAGTACAGCGTCCGGTTTGAAATGAACGAAGATGTCAACGCCCTGGTCATCCGGGTTGTCGATCGCCAAACAGGCGAAGTCATTCGCCAGATACCGAACGAAGAGCTGCTCAAGTCGATCAAGGCCCTGCAGGATCTGCGCGGCCTGATGGTCGACATGGAAAGCTGAAGAAGGCGAAGAGGCATCACAACATGACGATCAACTTCAACGGTCTGGCAACTGGTATCGACACCGCGTCCCTCATCGACGGGCTGATGGAGGTCGAACGCAAACCGGTCGAGACCCTCAAGCTCGACCGTGACTACCAGAACGCCCGTCTCGACGCCTACAAAACTCTGGGCAACGCGCTGACGGAACTGCTCGGCAAGGTCAGGGATCTTGCCAAGGCGGACGACCTACAGGGACGAAAAAGCCAGGTAACCGGTGAGCCCCTGGTTTCGGTCAGCACGACCACATCCTCCGCCATGGAGGGGAGCTACCAGATCAAGTCGTTCAGCTTCGCCCAGGTGGAGAAGGATATCTCCCAGGGCTATGCCGACAAGACCGCCGCGTCGTTCGGTACCGGCACCATCACCGTCACTGTCGGCGGCGTAAGTCACGACATCACCATCGACAGCACCAACAACTCCCTGGAAGGGATCGTGGGCGCCATCAACGACGCCAATCTCGGGATCATGGCCGCCATCATCAACGACGGGACCACCAGCCCGTACCGGCTGGTGGTCTCAGGCAAGACGGCAGGCGATCCCGCCGACGTCGGCTTCGACATTGACTTTTCGGGATTGACCGGCGGCAGCTACGCCAATCCCGTTCTGACCGAAACGCAACAGGCGAGCCAGGCGCACGTTCAGGTTGACGGTGTCGACATCTACAGCAACAGCAATGTCTTCACCGACGCCATTCCGGGCGTCACCTTCAGCGTCGACCAGGCCGACGGCGGCGCCACCACGGCAACCCTGAC
Organism: Geothermobacter ehrlichii; assembly: GCF_008124615.1. NCBI lineage: Bacteria > Pseudomonadati > Thermodesulfobacteriota > Desulfuromonadia > Desulfuromonadales > Geothermobacteraceae > Geothermobacter > Geothermobacter ehrlichii. The sequence goes on along the minus strand of NZ_VNIB01000001.1, from coordinate 352,593 downwards.
CGTGACAATCGATCGGGACGCCACCAAGAACAAGATCAAGTCCTTTGTCGACAGTTACAACAAGATCATGACGTTCGTCTCCAGCCAGTCGGCAAAGGACGGCCAAAACGCCGGAGTGCTGGCGGGCGATGCCGGCATGAACAGCATCAAGCGTCGTCTGCAGAACCTGCTCACCACCGTAGTCGATACCGGCGGCAGTTTCCAGAGCCTGGCCGACCTCGGGCTGGAGACCCAGCGGGACGGAACCCTGGTAGTCGACGACACCCAGCTGTCCGACGCCATCGACCGTGACCTCGACAGCATCGTCAGCCTGCTTGCCGGCAACGACACCACCGAGGGCATAGCGACCAAATTCGAAACGACGCTCGAATCCCTGACCGATGACAGCACCGGTTTTCTCACCTCGCGCGAGGAAAGCATCAACCGCACCATCGAACGGATCAATGCCAATATCGAGCGCATTCAGGACCGCCTCGACAAACGGGAACAGCGTCTGCTCGACCAGTTCAACGCCATGGAAACCCTGGTGAGCGCCCTCAACGCGCAGGGCGATTACCTGACCCAACAGATGACCATGCTGCAAAACATGTGGAGTAAAAAATAATGAATGCCTTCTGGAACCAGTATCAGCAGAATCAGGTCAATCAGGCACCCCCCGAGCAGATTCTGATCATGCTCTACGACGCCGCCATCCGTCACACGGTCCGCGCCATCAAGGGATTGGCCAACCGCGACATGGTGGCCAAGGCCGAAGGTATCAGCAAGGCCATGCATATCATCACCACCTTCTCCGACACCCTCGACCACCAGATCGGCGGCGAAATCGCCGAGAATCTCGATGCCCTGTACAATTTCATGGTGCGCGAGCTGTCAAGGGCCAACCTGAACAACGATCCGGCACCGCTGAAAAATGTCGAATCCCTGCTGCGCGAACTGCGAGCCACCTGGACCGAAGCCATCGAGGCCTACCAGCAACAGCAGGCCGAAAAACGGGCCGAACGTGCAGGCAAGAATGCCGCGGCCGGATACGCGCAGATGATGCCCTAGGAGCAAGCGTCCATGAAACAGGAACAGAGCCTCTACGAACTGATGAAAGTTTGCAACGAACACTACCGGCACATGTTGCGCTTCATGGAAGAACTCTACGCCGACATGCCGAAAACCACCACATTCGCCGTCAGAGAGTCGCTGCGCAGTCTCGGACAGATGCAGAACCGGGCAAAACAGCTCGACGGCGAGCTGAGGCGTCTGGTGCAGCAGACCGGACTGGAAAGTCTGCCGGAAGATCTTCTTGCCATACGCCGGGAGCTGCTTGCCGATGTGGCCAGGGTCAACAGCTTGCTGGTCGACCGGATCGAAGGTAAGATCGTCGTACTCGACAATGAACTGCGCCAAAACCGTCTGGGACGTGCGGCCATGACCGGCTATCGCAGCGCCGGCCCCCGGAGAGGACAGGTTGTCCACGTCAATTTCTGACTCTCGCTCATGCCATACGCCGGAAATTCCGGCAGGTCTGAATCATGGAGACGATCGAACTGTTGGCCGACAACCAGGTGGTGCGCATCAACGTTCCCCTTATCGGACGCCGCACCCTGAGTCTCGACTGCATCCCCGAACGCGTCGAGAACGGCTTTTTTGACGTCTCCTTCTTCCCCGACCAGCTTCCGGCCGAAGAGCTCGACCTCGAAGGTCAATGCACCCTCTCCTTCGATGTCAGCGACATGGTTTATATCGTCAGGGCCCGCATCGACAGCCTGTCGGCATCCGGCAAACTGCGCCTGATCAATGTCGAGAGCTTTTCGAGCGGGCAGAAACGGGAATATTTCCGTATCGACACCGAGCTCTCCCTGCTCTACCGCCCCGTCGACCAGGACGAGGAACACGCCGCCGAAAAGACCAGGGTCAACCTGAGCGGCGGCGGCATCCGCTTTCCTGCCAGTACCCATTTGCGCCTGCGCGACAAGATCATGGTCAAGCTCTGTTTCGGTGACCTGACGGAAATCGACGCCGAATGCGTTGGCCAGGTCGTCCGCATCGACGAAAAACGGGGAGGACACATGGAGGTAGCCGTCGCCTTTCTCGACATCTCCCCCAAGGATCGCGACAAGATCATCTCCTACTGTTTCGCCCGCCAGCGCGAACAGCTGCGCAAAAGAGTCCGGGTCAAGGATGACAGACATGGAGCCGGATGATGAAGGATCTTGCTTCCGACCTGCAAGAAGGCAGCCTGTTGAGCGTCACCATTCCCATCGCCAGGGGGAACAGGGTCACCCTCGACGGAGCAGTGGAAGAGACAGCCGATCCCCTGATCATCCGAATACAGAAAACCGACGAGAACGAACCGGCCATCGACGACCACCAGGAATGGGTTCTGACCCAGGAGCTCGGTGACAGGGTTCACCTCTACCATGCCGGACTGGTACGGATTCTCGGTCCCCGCCGCTATGCGCTGACCCTCAGGGACAGGCAGACCCACAAATCGACCCGAAAATCATGCCGCATCCAGGCCCGGGTCCGCATTCGGGAATGGACCGGCCACAGCGCCTGGTCCCGCCTGCGCAAGGCCAAACCGCGTCAGGTGACGTTGAGCACGAGCGGCATCTGCTTTCTGACCGACGATCATTTTCATCCCGGCCAAAAAGTCAATCTCGAGATCAGCCTCCCCGGTCATGCTTTTCGCCCGGTTCAGGTTACGGGCCAGATCATCAGGGCCCTTCCCAAGGGTGCCGGCAAACAGGAAATAGCCGTCGCCTTTCTCAATCTCTCCAGCGAAGATTCCGATATCATCGAAACATTCTTCATCCGCGAACAGTTTCGCGTCATGACCGATCGCATCAGGCTGCTCGGCGAAGCCCTGAGCCCGAGCCTGACCGAAAAAGAAAACGGCGGGAAAACCTGACCTTTTCATCCTCCGGGTAAACCTTTGCCGCAAGGCAGCCGATACGAAAGTCATGAGTCTGATCAATCCGCTGGCCGCGCCCGCGGCCCCCACCGCCAATCCCGGCGCCGTGCTGTCCAGAGAAAGCCGGGAGCAGAATCTGCGCCGTGACCAGATCGTCCGGGCATCGGTCGTCGAGGGCGGTCTGGAAAGGGTGCTGCTGCAGGTCGACAGCAAAACGTACTGGGTCGAGACGGAAGTCCCCCTCGCCAAGGGGCAGAAACTCGACCTGCAGCTGGCCGAAAATGGTGAAGGGCTCGTACTCAAACTGCTCTTTCCGTCCATGGACGACCACATACGACGGGTGCTGCACCTGGTCGGCCGCCAGTTGCAGGTTGAACATCTGCTCGGTTTGCTATCGGAAAAAAACGGATTCTCGCCGGACAAGGTACCGGACACTGCCCGGGCTTTCCTGGCGGCCATGCACCGCGCCCTGGAAGAGCCGGAAAGAGTTGACGGCCGGATCCTGCGCACCATCCTCGAGTCTCTGGGGCTCGACTTCGAACGACAGTTGGCAGATGGCAAAACGGACGAAGCACTGGGTTGCCTGAAAGGACTGCTGCTCAGGTTGCAGGCAGAGGGTTCGGAACACCCTCGAGAAGAGGTCAGGCTTTCAATGCAACTGCTTGAATCGATGCAGCTTTTTCATGCCAGACTGGCCCGGGACGGGCTCTTTTTTCTCCCGCTTCCCCTCCCCTTCATCGACTACGGCTACCTGCTGTACGAAGAGGGGCGGCCGAAGGACAAAGACGGACAGAAAACGGACCGACTGCGCATTCTGCTCAGCATGAGCGCCATCGGCACGGTCGACATCAAGCTGCTGAAAGACGAATCCGGACTCGATCTGCGCCTGGAAGTAGAGCGGGAAGAGGTTCTGGCCGCCGTGAAAGAGTTCCGGCAGGAACTGCAGGACGCCCTGACCCCCCTGGGACTGCGCTCCATGCATCTGACCCGGGGAAGGGTGCAGCCGGAACGACATCTGCTGCATCTGTTGACTGGCGGAACCCGCGGCGTTCTCGACACGAGGATCTGACGATGACCGGACAGGCGAACGAACACCTGGCGACCGCGCTGCGTTACGACCCGAAGAAAGACAGGGCACCGAAAATCGTCGCCACCGGCAGAGGCGAACTGGCCCGCCGGATCATCCAGGCGGCGGAAAATGCCGGCGTCCCCATCGTCGCCGACGGCGATCTGGTCGAAGTGCTGGCCAGAATGCCCCTCGATACGGAAATCCCGGAAGATCTCTACCAGGCGGTCGCCGAAGTTCTCGCCTTTGTCTACCGCCTCAACCGGTGCTTCGCCGACAGCACGGAATCTCCTCAGGCCTGATCGAAAGCCAGCCCCAACTCCTGCATGAGCACGCGATAAACGTCGCGATCGGAGGCCGAAAAGCAGCAGAAAACGATTTCGTCGAATGCGTCGGCGTGAACATCGACAAAAGCCGCGACCTCGTTCAGCGCAATCCGGCATGCCTTCTCGACGGGAAATCCGTAGGCGCCGGTGCTGATTGACGGAAAAGCGACGCTTCGCAAACCGTTCTCCAGGGCGAGCCTCAGGCAATTGCGGTAGCAGGACGCCAGCAGCCCCTCTTCGTCGCGACCGCCCCCTTTCCACACCGGACCGACGGTATGAATGACATGGGCGGCCGGCAGCGCAAAGCCGGGTGTCATCTTGGCATCGCCGGTCTCGCAGCCCCCCAGACGACGGCAAGTCTCGCGCAGCTCCGGTCCGGCGGCCCGATGGATGGCGCCGTCAACACCGCCGCCTCCCAGCAGCGTCCGGTTGGCGGCATTGACGATCGCATCGACCTTCAGCCGGGTGATATCCCCCAAAACCAGCCTGTAACGCATGAGCAGTCACCTCCGTTTGTCGCCGGAACGTCCACCCTGCCGCCAGACAGCAAAATGAAACTCCGGATTATTTTTTTCAACAATGAACGACAAATTACGATTAAAATTTATCGTCCATCGCACCGCGAAATGAATTTTATTTTTATTCCAACAGATTAGGCGATTTTTTCTTGCCCATGTTGTTTTAATCATTATAATGGCGTTTGTTTTGCTTGCCGCGCGACACCAGTTATATGATTATCCGCAACCACACCCACAGCGATGAATCCGCCGTTTCCGGAACGGTCGAGAAAGACTGGACCTACGCCGAGGTTCTGCGCAACCTCGACATGGGCATTCTCATTCTCGACCCGCAGCAACGCCGTATGCTGTTCGCCAACCCGGCCCTCGGCAAGATCCTGCCCGACCTGGGAGACGCCCCCAGCTTCAACACCGTCGCCGGTTTCTTCCCGGGCATCGATGACGCCAGCCGCCACGGCGCCAAACCCGGCACCATCAACCACGGCAGGCAGATTCTCGGCTACACCATCTACCCCGTGGCGGAAAAACATCTCTGCCTGCTCGTCCGCGACATCACCCGCAAGACCCGGCTGGAATCGATCGCCCAGGCGGTCAACACCATGGACAATCTGGGTTTCATCTTTTCGGGCATAAGGCATGAGATCGGCAACCCGCTCAACTCCATCAAGATGACCGCATCGGTCCTGCGCAAGAACCTGGATCATTTCAGCCGCGAAAACATTACCGAGTACATCGACCGAATCTACCACGAAATCCTGCGCATGGAATACCTGCTGAAGTCGCTCAAAAGCTTCAGCATGTTTGAAAAGGTCGACAACCGGCCTCAGCCGCTCAAAGAATTCATCGTACACTTCTCGTCGCTTATCCGTCGTGATCTCGAGGCCAAAAACATCCGCCTGCTGACCGTCCTTCCCCCCAAAGAGATCCTGGTACTGATGGATCCGCAGGCCCTGCACCACGCCCTGCTCAATATCGTGACCAATGCAGCCGATGCCCTGGCCGGCCGGCCGTCTCCATGCATCCGCATCGAGGCCCAGGGCAACGGCAGCCTCGCCTGGCTGACAGTCGAAGACAACGGCTGCGGCATGAACGAAGAACAGCTGACACAGCTCTTTCAGCCTTTCTGCACCAGCAAGCCGGAAGGGAACGGCCTCGGGCTGGTCATCACCCAGAAGCTGTTGGCCAAGATGAACGGCAGCCTGGAGATCACCAGCCGCGAAGGGATCGGCACCCGTGCCGTCATCGCCCTGCCTCTTCACGACAGGAACGAACCGTCCACCCTTCCTGCGCACGACATGGAGACATCGGGACTCACATGAAGCACATACTGCTGGTCGACGACGAAAAACCCTTTCTGCTCAGTCTCAAAGACGGTCTGCTGGCCACGGGAAAGGGCTACCGGCTGTTTCTGGCCGGCAACGGGCGGGAAGCCCTGCAGATATTGAGCGGCGAAAAGATCGATCTGCTGGTCACCGACCTCAAGCTGCCGGTGATGGACGGCTTTCAGCTTCTGGCCCATGTTTCCCGAAGCTATCCGACCTTGCCGGTCATCGTCATGACCGCTTTCGGCACGCCGGAAATCGAGGAGCGCCTCTCCAGCCATTCGAGCCTGCACTACCTGGAGAAACCCCTCGACATCGACCTGCTGGCCGAAACCATCGACCGGGCGCTGACCGCAACCGGCCGGAGCTACATCAAGGGCATCTCGCTGTCGACCTTTCTCCAGCTCATCCACATGGAGAAGAAGACCTGTACCCTCAAGGTCCACAGCCGCGGACGTGCCGGCTATCTCTATCTGCGCGGCGGCGAACTGATCGACGCCGATACGAAAGACCGGAGCGGGGAACAGGCGGCACTGCAGATCGTGGCCTGGGACGAGGCCGAAATCGAGATGGACGACATCTGCCGGAGGCAGCAGAAACGGGTCGATGCGTCACTCGAGTTCATCCTCATGGAAGCCTTCCGCCTGAAGGACGAGGCGGCAAGGAATGCCGCAGAAACCGGCGGAGAAACGCCCGAGAGCCCAACGCAAGACGCCAGCAACGAAACCCGTCGGCTCGATGCGTTGACCCGGGCACTGCAGGAGCATCCGGGCATCAGGGAATACGCCGTTTTCGACGGGCACAACTTTCTCGAACGGCACAGTTCGCCCCCCTGCTCCATCACCCATCTCGATCCGTCCTACTACCTGAGCATCTGCTCGGAGATGAAAAATCTCTTCGCCTGCGGCAACCTGCGTTACATGCTCATCCAAGGCGACGGCGGCAAGACCATCCTTTTCGCCCACCCGCCCTACAGGGTGGCGACCAGTCTGCAGCCCGGGGCCAAACCGGCCCGAGTCTTCGCCGAACTGAAATCAACGCTGGCCCACGAGGCCTGATCTGGGCAGGAGGCACACCATGCAGCAGCTCGTAACCGAAATCAAGTCCATCCCGGGCGTCATCGGCGCCTGCTGCTACCATTCCCGAAAGGGGCTGGTCGCCAACAGTCTACCCGGGTTGTTCAAGACGGATCGACTGAACGAAATCGGCCGCCTGCTGGCCAAGATTCTGGCCGCCGGACGACTCAACTTTCCCGATCTGTCCGACCTGACCCTCCAGTATGAGGAAACCGCCATCGTCTGCCGGCCCATCGATCAGAATACCTGCCTGGCCATCCTCTGTGATCCGGCGATCAACATGAACCTGCTGGGCATGTCCCTCAACCTGGCGATGGAAAACTTTCAGCCGGCAGTTTCCGGAAGCCAGACGGCAGCGGCCAGAACCGATGCCCTGCTCCCCGACGAGCCGCTGCCCGAAGCGGCGGAAACAATGCGCCGGCTGCTGGCCAAGGTCGTCGGTCCCATGGCCAGCATCATGTTTGACGAAGCCTTGACCGAAGTCAGACGAACCGGTGCCGGCGGCGACAACCTGCTGAACGGCCTGCTGAGCGTCATCGTGCGGGAGATCGGAGACGAGGAGATGGCGGCCCGCTACCGCGAGCTGGTCACCGCGGAACTGAAGGGAAAGAGCTGAGATGGACACGCGGAAAGCTTCGGCAAGTGAGCGCTTCGCCCGCCGCATCAGCCAGATCGACGGCGTCGCCTCCTTTGTTCTGGTACGGCGGGACGGCCGGGTCATCACCCACAATCTGGACGATCCGGACGACCTGGCGGCCCTGACCACCCTCTGCGGGTTGCAGGCCGACAGCATCGCCCGGGCCCTCGGCTTCAGCCAAATCGACACCCTCATGCTCAGACGCAAGGAAAAGGAGCATCTCGCCCTGTTCAAGCTCGACAGATACTTTCTCGGCATCATCCAACGGCCTGACAGCGACAGTGAGAAACTGGCGCAGGATGTCCGCAGCTTTCTCGCCACCCTCAAACCCCGGACCCCCAGGAACTGAAGGAGGCCAAACCGATGTCCGTTCCCGGCAGGATTATCATTCATTCCGTGATTGCGCTCTATCTGATTCTGTCGCCGCCGGCGGCGCCGGCGGCCGACAACCTGAGCTCTTTCGACCAAAAGGCCCTGCGGGACGCCCGCGAGTGCTCGGCGCAGATCATCGACCAGTTCGAACTGCTGCTCACATCGGGGCAGCTGACGATGGCGCAGCTCTTCGACACCTTCTACATCCCCATCCCCAATACCAATCCGCAGAAGTTTCACACCCAGTACGACCAGAAACTGGACGGCATCCTGCGGCCGATTCTCGACGACTGCCTGGCCCGGGAAAAACGATACATTTTCGTCGTGGCCGTCGATCGCAACGGCTATCTGCCGACCCACAATGCGAAGTATTCACAGCCGCTGACCGGCGATCCGGACGTCGACACCAGGCGCAACCGGACCAAACGGATCTTCAACGACCGCACCGGCCTGGCGGCGGCGCGCAACATCAAACCCTACCTGGTGCAGCACTACAGCCGTGACACGGGCGAAACGATGGCCGACCTGTCAGTGCCCATCTTCGTTCGCGGCCGGCACTGGGGGGCCCTGCGCATCGGTTACAAGAAGTAGACTGCCGGATATAAGTTTTTTCACCCTCTGTCAGGGCCGGCTTCATTTCATTTCAAGGAGGTCAATGCAATGTTCAATCGGGTAGGCACCAGGGTCGCCGTTCTGGTCAACCTGGTCATTTTCGTGGTGATGGCCGCCGGTTCCTTCTACGTCATCACCCAGCAGAGCCAGAGCCTCGAGGACCAGCTCCTCGAACGCGGACGGATCGAGGCCCTGGTCGGCGCCAGGATGGTGGGCAGGGTGCTCGAAGAAGCCATCGACAACGGCGTCTTCACCGTCAGGGAGGCGTTCGACACCAATTACGTTCCCATTCCGGGATTCGACCCGCCAAAATACCATACGGTCTATGACTCCTACATGGACAAGGCCATCCTTGCCCTGGAGGACGAATTCCTCAAGGACGAGAGTGTCGTCTTCGCCGTCGCCGTCGACATCAACGGCTATCTGCCAACCCACAACACCCGCTATCAGCAACCGATCACCGGCGACAAGAAGAAAGACCTGGTCGGCAACCGAACCAAGAGGATCTTCAACGACCCCGTTGGCATCAAAGCGGCCAAGAACACCCGGGAAACCCTGCTTCAGGTCTATCATCGCGACACCGGCGAAACCATGTGGGACATCTCGGCTCCCATCTATGTCAAGGGCAAGCACTGGGGAGCTTTTCGCATCGGCTTTTCGCTCAACAAGACCCGCATGGCCCAGGCCAGGCTCAAGGCCACCCTGCTGATGATCATGGCCGGCATCCTGGCCGTCTCCATCATCGCCGTCTTCGTCGTGGTCAACGGCACCATGAAGCCCCTGACCCGGTTCACCCGGATCGCCTCACAACTGGCCGACGGCAAGGTCGACCAGAAGATCGAGGCCAAGGGCAAAGACGAAATCGCCCAGCTGGCCGACGTGCTCGAACGGCTGCGCATCAGCCTGAAGATGGCAATGGATCGCCTGAGCCGTAAATCCTGATGTAACAAGAAGGGCCCTCACCTTGCGGTGAGGGCCCTTCTGTTCGCATCGGCAAAACCGTCTATTCTCTCAACTGGTATCCCTCCCTGGCAGCCTCCTCGTCCAGTACCCGCAGGGTCGGCGGGCCGCCTTCGGGCAGCTCGGGACGGGGAAAAAGCAGCTCCCAGTAGCGCCCATCGGCGGGATCCCGGTAAAGGATGGTCCGCCGCTCGTCATCCTGCGCCACGGGCTGCAGATAGTCGCTGGTCAACCAGAGAATCCGCTGCCAGGTCGCGTCCTTCTCCATCCGGCTGCCCAGATCGAGCCAGAGACCGGTCAGAATCCGGTCATTTTCCTTCAACCGCCAGTCTCGTTCCATCGCTGCATCCATCTCTCAACCTCCGGGCGGAATCTCGCAACAGCAAGATAATCATTCCCAATGCCGCCGAAAAGATTGCCTTCACCAGAATTCAACGGCAACTCTCAGACCTCCAGGCCGATATCGACATTCAGTTCATCGGCAACCCGCTGCAGGCCCTCGTCAAGCCTGGAGCTGTCAGCGCCCTCGGGAAGCTGCACATGGATGTCCATCAGATAGAGCGTCGTGCCGCTGCCGGGTGAGGCAACCACGTTCGATTTCAGATCGACGATATTGACACCGTTGTCCGCGAGAAAACGGCTCACCTTGTAGACTATGCCCGCTTGATCGACCCCTTCGACATGAACGACCGCCGCCGCGCCACCCCGGCCGGCAACCGGGCTCCTTTTGCTCAGCGGCCGGACGAAGGCGGAAATCCCCTTTTCCCGCTCGAGCCGTCGCGTCTCGCGCTCGAGCAACGCCTCAACATCCTCCTGCCGGCTGTTGAACAGCAAGATCAGGGCAAACTCGTCCGCCAGCTGGTTCATGCTGGTCTCCTCGAGATTGCAGCCGTTCTCGAAAAGGATGCGGGTGACATCGGCGACGATGCCGACACGGTCACGCCCGAAGGCGGTCATGATGAAGCGTTTTTCCATCTCTGTCTCTCCTTGAAACCAGGGCAAATCGAGAAAGTCAAGGTTTCGGTACCGGGTAGAACGGGCGTCCCTCGGCCAGAATCCTCTCTCCGAGCCGACCGCACGGCCACAGGTCCGGTTGCAGCAGCTTATCAGCATCGTCTGGCGACTTCAAGAAATCCGGATTATTCGGCGGGGCTCAATTTTCGCCCGCATCCGGTCGAAAAGTTATACTGATATTTTTCAGATGCAGGTTCAAACCAACCGACAACGGAGGTCATGAGATGAAAATCGCCATTTCCACCGGCGGCGGCGACTGCCCCGGCCTCAACGCCGTCATCCGCGGCGTCGTCCGCTCGGCCATCTACCAGTACGGCTGGGAGGTCATCGGCATCCGCGACGGCCTCGACGGGCTGGTGCACGGCTGGGATCCGATCCCCCTCGGGCTGGACCAGGTCAAGGGCATCCTGTCGCGCGGCGGCACCATCATCGGCACCACCAACAAGGGCAATCCCTTCTGTTACGAGCTGGAGGAGAACGGGCGCAAGGTGGTGCGGGATCTCTCGGCCCGGGTGGTGGAGAATTTCCGCAAGACCGGGGCCGACGCCCTGGTCATGGTCGGCGGCGACGGTACCCTCGGCATCGGCAAGCGGCTGATGGAGCTCGGCATCCCCTGCGTCTTCGTCCCCAAGACCATCGACTGCGACGTGGCGGCCACTGACACCACCTTCGGCTACCACACCGCCGTCCACATCGTCACCGAGGCCCTCGACCGGCTGCACACGACCGCCGAAAGCCACCGTCGCGCCATGGTGGTCGAAGTCATGGGGCGTTACGCCGGCTGGATCGCTCTCGAGGCCGGCATCGCCGGCTCCGCCGACGTCATTCTGCTGCCGGAGATCCCCTACGACCTCGACGCCGTCTTTCACAAACTGGAAACCCGCAAGAAACTGGGGCGCAACTTCTCGGTCGTTGTCGTCGCCGAAGGCGCCCTGCCGAAGGAAGGAAGCCGCGTCGTCGCCGTCAGCGCCGAGCAGAACGCCGGCGTCGAACGCCTTGGCGGCGTCGGGGCCATGGTGGCGCACCAGATCGAACAGGGACTGGGCATCGAAACCCGGACCGTGGTGCTCGGCCATGTCCAGCGCGGCGGCACACCGACCCATACCGACCGGATCCTCGGATCCCGTTTCGGCGTCGGGGCGGTCGAACTGATCCGGCGCAAGGAATTCGGCAAAATGGTCGCCCTCAGGGGGCAGCAGATCGTCTCCGTCCCGGTCAAAGACGCCATCAACCACCTGCGGCTGGTCGATCCCGACGGCCAGCTCGTCGCCACCGCCGAGGCGCTGGGGATCTGCTGTGGCAGGTAAAAAGGATCTGCGCTCGAACCTCTCCCAGACTACAAAAATAAACGAGCCCGGCTACTTTCGTAACCGGGCTCGGGTCGAAATCGGGAATTGCCGTCTCACCCCTGGCTGGCCTTGAGAGCCTGGTCGAGATCGGCGATGATGTCCTCGATATCCTCGATGCCGACCGAAACCCTGACGAAGTCGGGAGTGACACCGGCAGCCAGCTGCTCTTCGGCCGAGAGCTGCTGATGCGTGGTGGTCGCCGGATGGATGACCAGGGTCTTGGCGTCGCCGATATTGGCCAGGTGGCTGGCCAGCTTGACGTTGTCGATGAACTTTGCGCCCGCTTCGGCGCCGCCCTTGATGCCGAAGCCGAGGATGGCGCCCTGCCCTTTGGGCAGGTACTTGCGGGCCCGCTCGTAGTCGGGATGGTTTTCGAGACCGGGATAGTTGACCCAGCTGACGCAGGGATGCCCTTCGAGGAACTTCGCCACCGCCAGGGCGTTTTCGCAATGGCGCGGCATGCGCACATGCAGGGTTTCCAGCCCCTGGAGGAACTGGAAGGCGTTGAACGGGGAAAGGCAGGGGCCCATGTCGCGCAACAGGGTAAGGCGCATCTTCAGGATGTAGGCGAGCTCGCCCAGGGCCTCGTGAAAAACCAGCCCGTGGTAGCTCGGGTCGGGCGTGGTGTATTCGGGGAAGCGGCCGCTCGACCAGTCGAACCTGCCGCTGTCAACCACCGCGCCGCCGATGCTGGTGCCGTGGCCGCCAATGAACTTGGTCAGCGAATAGCAGACGATGTCGGCGCCGTGGTCGATCGGCCGGAACAGGACCGGCGTGGTGACCGTGTTGTCGACGATGAAAGGCAGGCCGTTGTCGTGGGCGATACGGGCCAGAGCCTCGAAATCGTCGACGTTGTTCTTCGGATTGCCGATCGATTCGGTATAGATCGCCTTGGTGTTGTCGTCGATGGCGGCGGCAACCTCGGCCAGGTTGGAGGTGTCGACGAACTTGACCTCGATCCCCATCCGGGCGAAGGTGTGGTGGAACAGATTGTAGGTGCCGCCATAGAGATAGCTGCTGGAGACGATATTGTCGCCCGCCTTGGCCAGGTTGAGAATGGCCAGGGTGATGGCGGCCGAGCCGGAGGCGACGGCCAGGGCTCCCACGCCGCCGTCGAGTTCGGCCAGGCGTTTTTCGAGTACGTCCGTGGTCGGGTTCATCAGCCGGGTGTAGATGTTGCCCATTTCCTTCAGGGCGAAGAGGTTGGCGGCGTGTTCCGACGAATCGAAGGTGTATGAAGTCGTCTGGTAGATGGGCACGGCGCGGGCGTTGGTGGTCGGATCGGGGACCTGTCCGGCGTGCAGGGCCTTGGTGCCGAGTCTGTAGCTGGTTTCTTCTGACATGGCAATCTCTCCCTCGTGTGAAATTCGATAGTTGAAGAATCAAGCAAACAATACAAACAAAGTCAAGAAAAATGCCGCAATTCTACAGTTTTATGGTGTGAAATGATCCAAACCGGACCATGTTCAGACTATAGCAGAGCCGGCGCGACCGCAACAGGTGGCGGCCGGCTGTTTGACGACCATGGATGACCTGCAGATAGAAGCGATGCTTCACGAATTGAGCCCCCTCGCCGGTTGCGCGGTCGGAAAGATTCACCAGCCCGCCGATGACCTGGTGGTGATGCGGCTGTGGACCGGCGGGCGGAACCTGCGCCTGTTGCTGGCCCTCGGGCAAAATCCGAAGCTGCACCTGAGCGAGCGCACCTTCGCCAATCCCTTTCATCCTCCCGGCTTCTGCCGGCTGTTGCGGGCACGAATCGCCCGCATCCAGGGTTTCGCCCGCGCGGGGCGGGAACGGATCGTTCGTATCGACTGTGCCGGTCCCAAAGGCGATGTCCGGCTCTATTGCGAACTGTTCGGCCCGGTCGGCAACCTGGTTCTGGCCGATGCCGAAGACCGCATCATCGATGCCCTCAAACGGCAGCGAAAAGGCACGGAGAACCGCCTGTTGCTGCCCGGCCGTCCCTATCACCTGCCCAATGCGCGGCAGATGATCTCCCTTTTCGAACGTTTGCCGGAAATTCCCGCTTCGTGCCGTGATGCCGACAGCTTCCGGAACTGGCTGACAACGACGCTCTGGCCCATGTCCGGCGCACAGGCGGCGGTGATGGCCGCGGAAGTCGAGGCCGGCCAAACTGCACAGGAGGTGCTCGAAACCTTTCGCCGGCAACTGCTGGCAGGGCAGTTCCACCCGGTGCGCATGATGGCCGACGGCCGCGAGCGTATCGTCGTTCTGCCGCCTGCGGCCAAACGCGACAAGAAAGCCCGCTCACTGTCGCACCTGCTCGATGAAAAGAGTTCCCCCCCGAACGGTACGGAACCGGTCGAGGATGCCCGACGCGAAATCGACCGGGCGTTGCGCAAACAGGAAAAGAAGTTGCGTCGTCGGCTGGTCAGAATCGAGGCGGAAAAAATTCAGAAAGAAGGTCACGTGCTTGTCCGCCAGCAGGGGGAACTGCTCCTTGCCCAGCTGCACCGGGTGAAAAAGGGGATGACCTCGGTGCGGCTTACCGATTACTACCGACAACCGCCGGGACCGGTCGCCATTCCTCTCGACCCCTCCCTGACGCCGCAGCAGAACGCCGAAAAGTACTTCCGGCTCGCCCGCAAGTACCAGTTGAGTCTCGAACACATTGAACGCCGGCAAAGGGAAACCCTCGACGAACTGGACTGGCTGGAAGAAATCCGGCTTTATTTCGAGCAGGCCGCGACACCGGCGGATCTGACCGAAATCCGGGCGGAGCTGCTGGCGGCGGGACTGCTGGCAGCAAGTTGCCGGGAACCCGCCTCCCGCAGGCGTCCCACTGGCACCCCGGCGCTGAACCGGGCGAAAACGCCTTCCGGCTTCACCCTGCTCTGGGGGCGCAGCAGCCGCGGCAACGACGCCCTGACCACCCGGATCGCCGCACCGCACGACTTCTGGTTCCACGCCAAGGGAGTACCGGGCTGTCACCTGGTGCTGCGGCGGGACAGCCGCGACATCGACGTGCCAAAGGCCGATCTCGAGTATGCCGCCGCCGTCGCCGCCGGCTGGTCGCGGGCCCGGGACGAAAAATCCGTCGAGGTCATGTGCGCCCTGACACGCGATATCGGCAAGACAAAAGGAGCCCGACCGGGACAGGTGACAGTGCGCCGTTTTCGGACTTTGCGGGTGTCTCCCCTGCGGCTTCAGCCCGAGGCGACAACCCTTGAAAATGACTGATGCTCCGGCGCGAAATTTTTTGTTGCAATGGGGCAAGGGGTTTGCTATAAATTGCCTCGCTTCAACGCCGAAGTGGTGGAATTGGTAGACACGCTAGGTTCAGGGTCTAGTGGCCGTAGGGCCGTGGGAGTTCGAGTCTCCCCTTCGGCACCAGAAAGTACAAGGGGTTAGCGAGATTTCGCTAACCCCTTTTGTTTTTCGGAATTGACTACAAATGACTACATTTTGCCGGCTTTGGGGGAGTGTAGTCATTTGGGCCGGGGCGCCGGCTTATTTTCTGGTTGGTTTTTTCCCTGATCGTCGGGCGGTAGAGTTTACCAGGGCCCAATCCCCTTGCGCCTGTTCTTGGCTCCACAGTGCGGACAATATTCGGCTTTGCTACTGATCTTTCCACCGCATTCTTTGCACTTTTTTAACGCCATGCCCCCCTCCCCTTTTGGTTGTGTTGTTCTTTTCCCGGACGCTGCTTGCCTGGCCACGCTGATCATGCCGGCTTTTTTATCGTCTCAACTCTGAAGAAGCTAATCCCCTCCATAGGGATCTGTAGTACCGGCGGAATACTCGTTGTAAAGCAACAGAATCAGCTCGCCCTGAGCAGGCCATGGGTTCTCCGTCTCCTTTTGACTCTGATTTTTATTTGCTTTGGCCAAGCCCTTTTTGATTTTGCTTGATGCTTTTTTGGCCTCGTCGCTCTCGAGGACATATTTTCTTATGACTTCTGAGCGCAGAATATCTTCGATCTCGACAGTGTCAATCTTGAGAGCAGGGGTCAGTTTTTTCAACTCACGCCTGATGACGTTCGTGACCGGAGCGCTAGTGACGATGGCAGCGACCACAAAACAGTTCACACTTTGGGCGCGCTCAACAAACTTATCCATCGCCCCCTTTCTGACCCCCTCACGGCACAGCAAAAACAGCTTTTCCTGGTCTTTTTTTGCGCAAGGTGTCAATTCGAGCAGATCGATGGAGCAGACCAGGTTTGCCTTGGCTGGTCGTACGAAGCTAATTTTGTAGATTTCCCAGAGGTGGCCGTTGGTAAGGACGACCCACCGAATACCCTCGGCAGCCCCGTAATGTACGGTCTGCCAAAGATGATTTTCTTTGAGATTGAGCCCTGCGGCTTTTGCCTCAATGAGGTATTGGATCTTTCCATCGATCTTGACGGCAAGGTCGCAATAGGTGTTGTAGTTGGCGAACTCGCTGGTGATTTCAGCGCATTTGTCAAAGCCGAAAATGTCGGCCAGAATGTCTTTTATGATCGAGATAGTATCGGCTTCGTTGATTTCTCGGTCTTTAGCAGATTGGATGGCCGTCTGATATTTTCCAAGTTCCTTGACAAATCTGTCGCACGTTTTTCTCGGTATCGTTGCCACTGCCCCCTCCCTTCAACCGTTTTGTGGTTTGACAACTCTCCTACCAAGCCGCCATATCTCTATGCGGGGCTTTCCCCTCTCCTCACCTGAGAAGTTTCGCCACCTTTTTCAGGAATTCGATACAGCCGACAAGGCTCAAATTGGTCATCGTCCAAGCCGCACTCACGTCGAGTTCAAGAGCCTGGCATTTCTTACTGAGATGGCGGTCAGTCACGCTCTTTTCCACCGATTGTAGCTATGGGGGACTCAAAGATGAAATTTATCGGGTCTTGACAAATTTTGATCTGGATTCCGCAGGGGGCCATCTCTAGCCGACACTCTGTGATTTTCTGAAGAACCCAGCCTTCTTCGATTTGGTGGGAAGAGCCATACTCTCTTGGAAAATCGTCGCCAATACGGATTAAAATCATTTCCCCCCTCCTTTTTGTTGTGATGCCCCCAAGTTAACTCCCGTACGCCTTCAGTCTGGTCACGCCTTGGGCTGGCTAGTTGTCCCGTCCAGGTTGTGCAGCACTCCGTTTTGATAGTATTTGACTAACTCAAAACCACCCGGGATTTTCTTGTAAATTCTCACCGACCCCAGCCAATGCTTGCATTTTTCGACCTCTTTCTTAGCCTCGTCGAATGTGTTGTACCCGGCCAGGCCTAGGCTGTCGCCGTGGCCAGAAAGCGTCTTGACAACGAAATATTTCCCCTCTTTCATAGTTCACGTTTCCCGCCGTTGCTGAGTCCGTCGACATACTGCCGACGACCATCACGACTCCAATGGCCAGCCCCCAAAAAGCCGACCAGTTGCGTCAGTTTCCATTTTTTGCCGGTTGCCACGATGATCTGCACTGTGCGTTCATGCCCCCCCTACCTCTTTTGGCTCTAGTATTTGTACCCCAGGTTCCGCTTTGCTTGGCTTTGCCACTCGATGCAGTATTTTACCATGGCATAATCCGTCCTCCACTCGTCTTGACAATAGGCCTTGATCTCCGGCGGTGGACGCAACCACTTTATCGCTTGTTTCGCTTCATTTTGTCTGTTGATGCAGGATTCGACCATCCGGTAGTTCCTGCCCCACTCTTGACTGCACCGCTCCCTAACTTTTGGGGAGATCGTCGCCAATGCGGATTGAAATCATCCCCCCCTCCTTTGTTGTGGTGCCTCCAGGTTAACTCCCGGACGCCTTCTGCCTGGCCACACCGGCCAGACACAGTCGTCCCGGGCAACCGATCCCCCGGACAGATTGAGTCAAAATGTTGTCAAATAGCCAAAATATTGCTGGCTAAATCACCGTCCGACAACAACTTTTCCCCTGTTCATCCGTTCATCCTTCAACCGTTCACGTTCGGGACATCGTTCATCCATAGCCGAGTGAAACGATCGCTCTTTTCTGCCGGACGCCGCCAAACACCAGCAATCATTACCTGTTGAGTCATCATTCTGGTTCCGCTCAACCGAATGCCGCGCCGCGGGCTGCACATGCGCACAGTCGACACACGCACATTCCGTTTCAGGGCACCTGTGTCTGGCCGCACGAAAATCCCTGGGGCATGTTTTTGGGCTGGCCCTTTGCTCTGTTTCCGAAACAGAATTGCGCCGGACAAATTCCGCCCCCTTTCCAGGCATCTGTCCTGCGGGCCTGTCCGAGCAAACGGAACGAAAGGAGTTCTCTCTATGTTCAAACACCTGATCAGCTGGCTGATGACAGCCGGGCTGCTGCTCGTTCTGGCAGCCTGCGGCGGTGGCGGCAGTTCGACGTCCTCGGGCACGACCGGCCTGACGGCATCGACCAGCGGCATCGCTGTCGATCCCTACATCGTCGGCGCCGTCTTCGAAGAAATCGCCGACGACGGCGTAACGGTTCTGCAACGCGCTTCCACGCCTTCCGACGAACAGGGCCGCTTCTCCTTCGCACGTCCCCTGACCGCAGGCTCGATCGTGCGTATCAAGGTCTCGCAACGCGGCAACCACGGCCTGACGCCCTACACCGGGATGGTCAAGGCCAGAGTCCCTCAGGGGGCCAACGGCGACCTGGTCGTCTCACCCCTGACCACCCTGGTGGCCAACGGTGCCAGCGAAGACGAGGTGGTCCAGCTCTGCCGGAATGCCGGCATCGCCATCACGGCGAACCAGATCAACGACGATCCCATGGCTCCCCTTGCCGGTACCGGCAGCGTCAGCGACACCCAGCTCGCCCTGCTGCAGGCCAGCATGACGGTCAATGCCGTGCTGGAAGCGAAAAACAACTTTGATCTGACTCCGGCCGACCTGACGACCGGCACCGACCAGAGCCTGGTCACGGAGATGGCCGATGCCATCAGGACCATGCTCAATGCCCGGCAAATCGACCAGCTGGCTTCTTCTCTCGCCAGCGACCCCAACCTGACCGGCCCGGTTCTCCTCGACGACATCATCCTGGCCATGGTCGAGCAGACCCATACTCTGGTGAACCAGGCCAAAACGGGCATGCAGAACGGCGGCATTCAGCCAGGCGATCTGACCGGCCAGATGCAGACGGTCATGAACCAGTTGCCGCAAACCGTCAAAGACATTGCCATGCAGAGGCAGGGCGGCGGCATGCAGCCAGACGGTGCGGCTCTCTACGCCAGCAACTGCGCCGCCTGTCACGGCAGCCTGGCCAGCACCGGCAAGCCCGGAAGAACCGCCAGCCAGATCCAGAGCGCCATCGACGGCAATATCGGCGGCATGGGCTACCTGAGCACCCTGACCGCGGCCGAGGTGCAGGCGATCGCCGACAGCCTGCAGACAGGCATCGGCGGTAATTCCGGCGGCGGGGACAATGCCGGCAGCGGCACAACCCAGCCGGACGGCGCCACCCTCTACGCCAGCAACTGCGCCGCCTGTCACGGCAACCTGGCCAGCACCGGCAAGCCCGGAAGAACCGCCAGCCAGATCCAGAGCGCCATCGACGGCAATATCGGCGGCATGGGCTACCTGAGCACCCTGACCGCGGCCGAGGTGCAGGCAATCGCTGACGCCCTGCCCGCCGGCTCGGGTGGCAACGCCGGCGGTGGAAACAGCAACACGCCACCGGATGGAATCGCTCTTTACAACAGTGAATGCGCCGGCTGCCACGGCAATCTGGCCAACAGCAGCAAGGCGGGACGTACCGCCAGCCAGATCCAGAGCGCCATCGACGGCAACGTCGGCGGCATGGGCTACCTGAGCACCCTGACCGCGGCCGAGGTGCAGGCGATCGCCGATGCCCTGCCCGCCGGCTCGGGTGGCAACACCGGCGGCGGAAACGGTGGCGGCACAACCCAGCCGGACGGCGCCACTCTCTACGCCAACAACTGCGCCTCCTGCCACGGCAGCCTGGCCAGCAGCAGCAAGGCGGGACGTACCGCCAGCCAGATCCAGAGCGCCATCGATGGCAATATCGGCGGCATGGGCTACCTGAGCACCCTGACCGCGGCCGAGGTGCAGGCGATCGCCGATGCCCTGCCCGCCGGCTCGGGTGGCAACACCGGCGGCAACTACAGTGATTGCACCGCCTGCCACGGCCAGCCGCCGAACGGCAACACGTCCCCGAACACCGCCGGCGCCCATGCGGCCCACAAGGCCCTGCCGGGCGTGGGGACGGACTGTGCCGTCTGTCATACCGGCGCCAATCACAACGGCCAGGTCGACCTCGGCTTCCCCGCCGCCTACGACGCCCAGGGGGGAGTCGCCACCGACAACCTGAACGGAACCTGCAGCAACATCATCTGCCATGGCGGCAGGACGACGCCCGACTGGTGGAGCGGCAGCATCAACGTTGACAGCCAGTGCACGAGCTGCCACGCTGCCGGCACCAGCCAGTACAACAGCTACAACTCGGGCAAGCACACCAAGCACATCAGCAAGGGCTACGCCTGCACCGATTGCCACAACACAGCCAAGATGGGCAATCACTTCGGCGACCTGACCACGCCGGCCTTCGAAACCGACCCCGCCGCCACTATCGGTGGCGGCTCGACCCGGGTTGGCAGCTATGACGGCAAAAACTGCAGCAACATCCAGTGCCACGGCGGCAAAAGCTGGTAGCGTCAACAACAAGGGGGCCCGAATGGGCCCCCTTTTTTCTCACTCTACCGTCCCCTGCCCTGTGCTATAGTCCCCCACCATGAACAATCCGCCGCTGCACATCGTTCTGATCGAACCCGAAATTCCGCCCAACACCGGCAACATCGCCCGCCTGTGCGCCGCCACCGGCATCGCCCTTCACCTGGTCGAACCGCTCGGCTTTTCCCTCGACGACAGGCACCTCAAACGGGCGGGGCTCGACTACTGGCCGGCGGTCAACCTCAACGTCTGGCCATGCTTCGAAGAGCTGTGCCGCGCCCATCCCGGGGCTCGGTTCTGGTTTGCCTCGAAAAAGGCCGAACGCTGCTACACGAAGGCCGACTTCGCCATCGGTGATTTTCTGGTCTTCGGCAAGGAAACCCTGGGGTTGCCGGACGAGCTGCTCGCCGCCCACAGCGAACGAACCCTGCGCATCCCCATCCCGACGGGAAAAGTCCGCAGCCTCAATCTGTCGACGGCCGTCGGCATCGTCAGCTACGAGGCGCTGCGGCAGATCGGGCTTTTACACTAGCCTCAAAGCTCAGCAGCCAGCGCTTGCTTTCCAGACCGTAACCGCCGCTGTAGCCGCCATAACCGCCACCGGCGGCAAGCACCCGGTGGCAGGGGATGACGATGGGCCAGGGATTGCCCGCCATGACCCCGCCGACAGCGCGGGCACCACGGGGCGAGCCGGCCCTCTGCGCCAGCTCGCCATAGCTGATCACCTCGCCATAAGGTACCTTCGCCAGCTCCCTCAGGCAGCGCAGGGCAAACCCCGACACCCTGTGCCAGGCAAGGGGCAGAGTGAATTCCGTAAGTCGACCGGCAAACCAGTCCTCCATCTGCCGCCTTCCCTGGCGTAGCAGCGGCGTTTCAGCCTGCACGGCCCCTGGAAATTCCTTGGCGAGCACCGCTTCGACCGCCGCCCGGTCCGGGCAGAAGACCACCTGCACCAACAAGTCCCGCTCGGCGACCAGCGCCAGGTGTCCACAGGGGACGGCACAGCTTTCACTGTGAGCCAGATCCGCCATCTCTTCCTCCGCCGAATTTTCTCCGAACCAGACGCCAGGCCTCGGCAACCTCGGGAACCCTGAACAGCAGACAGGCCAGGCCGTAAACGACGGTACCGGCCACGACGGCAGCGGCCAGCAGGGCTGTTTTCGTCAGCATCTGCCCGCCCTGCAGCCAGTCGATCCGCCGTAGCATCAGCGCCACGGTCAGCGCCATGACCGTCACCGGCAACAGAAGCCGAAGCGCCAGCAGGCCGAGCCTCTTCGCTCCCAGTCCAGGCAGCTTCCGCTTCAGCCGCCACCAGAGAAAGGCGGCGTTGAACATGCTCGCCAGACTCAGGGCAAGCGCCAGGCCGACATGCCGCAGGGGCACCATGAGCAGCAATCCCAGCCCCGCGTTGACCAGCAGAGTCCAGAAGGAGACCCGAACCGGTGTGCGGGTATCCTTGAGGGCATAGAACGTCGGCGCCAGAATGCGGCTGAACCCGACGAAAAGCAGTCCCGGCGCGTAGGCGGCCAGCGCCAGTGCCGTCTGCCGGACATCGGTTGCGTCGAACGAACCGCGCATGAAAAAGAGGGCATAGACCGGTTCGGCGCACAGCAGCAGACCGACGGTCGCCGGCAGAATGACCAGCAGCATCAGGGACAAGGCGAAATCGAGCGAATGGCGCAATTCCTCCAGATCCTGCGCCGCCGCCTGCCGGCTCATGCTCGGCAGCACCGCCTGCGCCAGGGAGACGATGAAGACGCCCTGCGGAAACTCAAACAGGCGCTGGCCATAGTAGAGATAGCTGACACTCCCCTGCGGCAGGAAAGACGCGAGCAGGCGGGTGAGAATGACGTTGATCTGATAGATGGCGACCCCGAAGATGCCTGGCACCATCAGGCCTGCGATGCGCCGCACGGTGAGATCAGCAAAGGCGAAGTCCGGCTTCGGCAGGAACCCGTGCCGGGCCAGCACCGGAAACT
Source organism: Geothermobacter ehrlichii (assembly GCF_008124615.1). Taxonomy (NCBI): domain Bacteria; kingdom Pseudomonadati; phylum Thermodesulfobacteriota; class Desulfuromonadia; order Desulfuromonadales; family Geothermobacteraceae; genus Geothermobacter; species Geothermobacter ehrlichii. The sequence goes on along the minus strand of NZ_VNIB01000001.1, from coordinate 329,830 downwards.
GCATCAGAAGCTGCAACAGGCCACCGAGCAGAACACCGGCGGCCAGGGCGTAGATGGGGGGATCGAAGACGGCCGAAAGGGCGACGGCCGAAAGGATCATCGACAGGTTGAGCATCAGTGGCGACAGCGCCGGCACGAAAAAATGTCCTCTGACATTGAGGATGCCGGTCGCCAGCGCCAGAAGGCTGGCAAAGAAGATGTAGGGAAACATGAGACGGTTCAGCCCGTCGGTCAGAGCCAGCTTCCCCTCGACAGCCCCGAATCCGAAACCGATGCTCCGCACCAGCAGCGGAGAAGAAAGGATGCCGATGGCAGTCACGGCGACCATCACCAACGTCAGCAGGGTCCAGCAGATGTTGGCCACCCGCCTCGCCTCGTCCTCGCCCCGCAGCTGGCAGATTTCGGTGAAAACGGGGACGAACGCCGCCGTCAGCGAGCCCTCGGCAAAGAAACGACGCAACAGATTAGGGATGGTAAACGCGACGAAAAAGGCGTCAGTGGCGAATCCGGCGCCGAAAAACCAGGCCACGACCATGTCGCGAACCAGCCCGCCGATACGGCTCAGGCCGGTGGCGAAGCCGAGAATCGATGTCGACCGGGTTATTTCACGACGTTCGGACATTGCGACAGGATTATCACAGCTGACGAGACCTGACAAACCCTTTCCGGCGATGGCGGGCCGCCTGTTGGCAACACCGGGGCAGGCACATGGGATTATTTTCTTTTAATCCACAGATACCAAACCGCAACATATTGGTTTTACGTCACTTTTTATTTTACATTTGATGCATTTTATCTTGACCGCCACATAGTGCGGTGCTATAAAGAGCTGCAAAAAGAACGCAACGGAGGAACAAAACATTGGCCAACCACAAGTCCGCTGAAAAACGCTATCGCCAGAACAAACTGCGCAACGCGCGCAACACCCACATCCGCTCGACCATGCGCACTTATGTCAAGCAGGTTCGCCAGGCTGTCGCGGCCGGTGACAAGGAAGCGGCGGCGGCAACCATGGCCAGGGCCGTCCCCTATATCGACAAGGCGGCCTCCAAGGGAGTAATTCACAAGGCAACCGCCAGCCGCAAGATCTCCCGCCTGACCAAACTGGTCAACGCGCTCGACTGAGCAAACCGAAACGGGCCCGCGAACGGGCCCGTTTTTTTATCCACCTCAGGATGCGGCAAGCCGCATGATCAGCTGTTCGAGAATCGTTCGCGGATTACCGCCTCCTGTCTTCAGCAGCAGATCCGTCTTCAGAAACAGCTCGAAAAAATGCGGGAACCGGCCCGGATCGAACTGCCGCGCCTGCGCCACCAGTCCATCCACAAAAAAGGGCTTGATCTTCAGCTCGCCGGCCAGCGCGTTGCGCCGCACGCCTCTTTCGAGCAGCAGGCTCGTCTTCCACAGCTGGCGGTAATGGCGGACCAGCATCGTCAGGATCAATACCGGGGCCAGTCCATCCTCCAGAAGCCGGCCCAGCAGATGAATCGCCTCCCCTGTCCGTCCGCGACCGACCGCGTTGGCCAGATCGAACACGCTCTCTTCATGGATATCGGTGACGACCGTGCGCACGTCGTCGACATCGGCACTGTTGCGGTCGCCGATGAAGGTCCGCAGCTTCTCCAGTTCGCCCTCGATCTCCTGCAGGTTGGTGCCGACCCGCCGGCAGAACAGCTCCAGGGCCTCCGGCGTCAGTCGCCAGCCCTGGCTGGCGACCAGCTCCCTGACAAAAGCGGGAATCTGGTTGGCATAGAGGGGACGGAATTCGACCAGCACCCCCTTTTTGCCGAATTCCTGAAAAAATCGCCGGCGCTTGTCGATCTTGTCGGCGACAATGACGAAAACGTTCTCGGGAACCGGATTTTTCAGACATGGGATGAGCATTTCGCTTTCCGATGCGGGCAGGGCGTCGAATTCCCGGACGACGACCAGACGCCTGGGGGCAAAGACCGGCAGGGTCTGCAGCTGTTCCAGCAACTGCCGGCCGCCGACCTGCTTGCCGTGAAAGATATCCAGGTTGAAATCGCGAGCCTCGGGCGGAACAACCTTTGCCAGAATCAGGTCGAGCAGCTGATCGCGATGGTAGTGCTCCTCGCCATACAGACAGATCAGCGGCGGGATCCTGTCGGCCAGAATCTGCTGCCTGAGTTCAGCCGGTTTCACATCGCCACCTAGAAATCGTCCATCAGCCGGTAGTAGAGTTCGTCCGCCAGCCGTTCGACAAGGACTTCGACAGCCGCCCGCTCACGATCCTCCTGCAGGGCGAGATTGTCGCTGGCGGCATAGTCTTCCTGCCAGCCGACCGATCCCTGCCAGAGGATGCGACCGTCGGAAACACTCGTCAGCCGGCCCTCGACCTTCATTTTCGACCTGTATTCCCGAACCCGGTCCTGCCGGTCGTAGGAAAGCGGCCGACTCGAATAACCGACTACCGCCCCGGAAAGGACCGCTTCGGCCTGGTTCTCTTCGGCCACCACACGCAGGTTGCGACTGCGATTGAAGCGCCGGCTCAGGGCATTGGAGATGGCGGTGTCGAGGAAAGGTTCGGCGGTCTTGTTGGCGAAGGAAGCGATGTAGAGAGACTTGACGCCGCCGGGCAGGGAAGTGCCCTGCCCGGCCAGGCGGTAACCGCAGCCGGCAACCAGAAGCAGGCCGGCAAGCAACAGAGTCCCGAGAAGGAAGGACCGGGAAGGACGCATCAGTTGGCCACCACGTTGACCAGCCGTCCGGGAACGACGATGACCTTGCGCACGGTCTTGCCCTCGATGAAGCGGGCGACGTTCGGTTCGGTCAGGGCCTTTTCCTCGATCGCTTTCTGTTCGGCATCGGCGGCAACGGAAATCTTGCCGCGAACCTTGCCGTTGACCTGGACGACGATGAGGATTTCATCCTCGACCAGCGCCTCCCGGTCATACTGCGGCCAGCCGAGGGATTCCAGGGATTCGCCATGGCCGAGGCGCTCCCAGAGTTCTGCGGCGATGTGGGGCACGAAAGGATTCAGCAAACGGACGACCGTCTCCAGCGCTTCGCGCAGCACCTCCGGATGCCGCTGCCGCTCCTCGAAGCCGTAGATGGCGTTGACCAGCTCCATGACAGCGGAAATGGCGGTATTGAAATGGAAGCGGCCTTCGATGTCTTCCGTCACCTTCCTGATCGTCTTGTGGGTCTGTCGGCGCAGAGACCGGGCAGCGGAGTCGAGCTTCTCCGGTACGGCACCGGCCTGTCCGACCAGCTCGAGGTTGTCGTGAACCGCCCGCCAGACCCGGTTCAGGAAGCGGTAACATCCCTCGACCCCCTGCTCGTTCCATTCGAGGTCCTTTTCCGGCGGCGCCGCGAACAGGGAGAAGAGCCGAGCGGTATCGGCGCCGTAGGTGGCAATCAGATGGTCGGGATCGACCACGTTCTTCTTCGACTTGCTCATCTTCTCTGTGCGCCCGGTGCGGATCTCGGCGCCGCAGGTGGCACAGCGGCCGTCCCTGACCTCTTCCGGATAGAGCCAGCCATGTTCGGGACAGGAGCAGGTCTCCATACAGACCATACCCTGGGTGAGCAGATTGGTGAACGGCTCGTTCAGGTCGCCATCGACGAAACCGAGGTCACGCATCACCTTGGTGAAGAAGCGCGCATAGAGCAGATGCATGACCGCGTGCTCGATACCACCGATGTACTGGTCCACGGGCAGCCAGTAACGGACCTGCTCCCGGTCGACCGGCGCGCCTTCCTCATGCGGCGAGGCGTAACGGGCGAAGTACCAGGAGCTCTCGACGAAGGTGTCGAAAGTATCGGTCTCGCGCCGCGCGGCCTGACCGCAACGGGGACAGGTCGTCCTAACGAAGCTTTCGACCCGGGCCAGGGGACTGCCCCCTTCCCCGGTAAACTCGACATCGGTGGGCAGCAGAACCGGAAGCTGCTCTTCCGGCACGGGAACGATGCCGCAACTGTCACAGTAGATGACCGGGATCGGCGTTCCCCAGTAGCGCTGGCGGGACACGCCCCAGTCGCGCAGGCGATAGTTGACCGTTTGCGCGCCAAGGCCCTTTTCGGCCAGCCATGCGGCGATCTCCTCCTTGGCCGCCTCGTTGTCCAGACCGTCGAAGGGACCGGAATTGACCAGCCTGCCGGAACCGGTCCAGGCCTCGGTCATGGTGGCCGGGTCGAGAACCTCCCCGTCCGGCTGGATGACCACAACCAGGGGCAGGTCGTATTTGCGGGCGAATTCGAAATCCCGCTGGTCGTGGCTGGGAACGGCCATGACCGCACCGGTTCCGTAATCCATGAGCACGAAATTGGCCAGAAAGACCGGCATGCGAGCGCCGGTGGCGGGATTGATGCAGTAACTGCCGGTGAACACCCCTTCCTTTTCATAGTCACCGGCGCTGCGGACGATGCGATCCATCTTCCTGACCCTGGCGATGAAGGCCTCGACCTCGTCGCGTCTCTCGTCCGTGGTCAGCTGGCGGGCCATGGGATGTTCCGGCGCCAGGGACATGAAGGTGGCGCCGAACAGGGTGTCCTGGCGGGTGGTGAACACCCGGATCTTGCGGTCGCTTCCCTCGACGGGAAAATCGATCTCGCAACCGACGCTGCGGCCGATCCAGTTGCGCTGCATGGTCAGCACCGGTTCGGGCCAGCCCCTGAGATTTTCCATCTCGTCGAGCAGCTCCTGGGCATAGTCGGTGATCTTGAAGAACCACTGCTCGAGTTCCTTTTCGTCGACTTCGTTGCCGCAGCGCCAGCAGCAGTTGTCCTCGACCTGCTCGTTGGCCAGAACCGTCTGGCAGTCGGGACACCAGTTGACCGTCGAACTCTTCTTGTAGGCCAGCCCCTTCTCCAGCATGCGCAGAAAGATCAGCTGTTCCCAGCGGTAGTACTCGGGGTCGCAGGTGGCAAACTCCCGGTCCCAGTCGTAGGAAAGCCCCATCTTCTTCAGCTGGGAACGCATGTTGGCGATGTTTTCCCGGGTCCAGACCGCCGGATGGATCTTGTTCTGGATGGCGGCATTTTCCGCCGGCATGCCGAAGGCGTCCCATCCCATGGGGTGCAGGACGTTGTACCCCTGCAGAGCCTTGAAACGGGCAATCACATCACCGATGGAATAGTTGCGGACATGGCCCATGTGGATGCGCCCGGAGGGATAGGGAAACATCTCGAGCAGATAGTATTTTTTGCGGGAGGGATCGGCATCGGCCCGGAAAGCCTTCCTCTCCTCCCATATCTTCTGCCATTTGCTCTCAATGGCGCTGGCGTCATAGCGCTCCTGCATACTGCCTCCTGTCAGCGGGGCTGACCCCGAAAACCGTGCGACCGACGTCCGGTCCCACCGGACGTTGTCTCACAATGTACATGACTTGAAACAGGAAAACCGGCAGATGCCGGCTTTTCCGATTGGTTGCTGAACAAGACTTGGCCACCGCAAGGTGGCGAAGCTGTCACTTGTCACGAACCGGGGGCTATTTTTCCCGGTAGGTGATGCGACCGCGCGTCAGATCGTAGGGTGAAAGTTCCACCGTAACCCGGTCACCGGGGAGAATGCGGATGTAATACTTGCGCATCTTGCCCGAAATGTGGGCGAGAACCACATGCCCGTTGTCGAGCTTGACCCGAAACATGGCATTGGGAAGCGGCTCGATAACTTCCCCTTCGACTTCGATTGCTTCTTCCTTGGCCAACCTTTCCTCCTTCTTTACGTCGAGTTCCTTTTTCCGCGCGTCGCGGCTATTTAACTTGACACCGACGCTTCTTGTCAAGCGCGCTGGCGGCGCCCCCGATCAGGCCGGTCAGCCCGGCAGGTTGAGAAGCCGGCGCGCCGACTCGAGAATCTTGGTGGTCTGAATCGGTTTGGTGATGTATTCATTGGCTCCCAGCGCCAGGGCCCGCTCGCGATCCTCGTTCGCCCCTTCGGTGGTGATGATGACAATCGGGACATCCTTGTATCCGGGATCGTTGCGGACCAGGGAAACCAGTTTCAGTCCGTCCATGATCGGCATGTTGATGTCGGTCAGAATCAGATCGAACTTTTCGGTCGACAGCTTCTTCAGGCCGTCGACACCGTCGTTGGCCTCGACGATTTGCAATCCCCGCAATCGCTTGAGCGCAAAGACGATCAGCTGCCGCATGGTCGGTGAATCTTCAACGATGAGAACTTTGTAGGTCGCCATTATCCTCTCCCCCCTACTTGGTCATCAGATCGATGAAGCCCTGGATGGTGGTCAACTTCCGTTCCGACTCGGAGTAGAGCTTCGACGAGAAGATGGCCGTGGCCGCATGTCCGGCCAGCAGGGTGAACAATTCGTAATCGACCTCAGCGAACCGGCTTTTCTGTTCTAGCAGCGAGTAGATGACAATAACGCCGATGACATGTTCCTTGATCTTGAGCGGAATACAGACCATCGGGCTGTGCAGATCCTTCTGGTAGGACTCAAGTTCGTCGACAAAGTAGTTTTCACCGGTCTTGGCCATGGTGCCGATGATGCCATCACCCAGCGAAACGACCGGCAACTCCTCCTTCTCGAAGCCCTCGGAGGCAACCGCCCGCAGGGTGTTGGTTTTTTCGTCGAGCAGCATGACGGCGAACTGCTCACCGCCGATCAGGTTGATGATGATCTCGAGAATGATCTGCAGAACCTCGTTGAAGTCAAGGGTCGAGTGCAGCTGGTAAGAGGCGATGTAGAGATTGGCCAGCATGTTGTTTTCGTTCTCGATATCGACATAGCGATTGGCGAAATCGAGATTTTCCGCCTCAACCTCCTTGATGCGGTCAAGAATTTCGGCCTTCTCCTTTTCCAGCTCCTCGATCCGTTTCTGCAGCTTGGCGATAATCTCGTTGTCGCTGCCGACCGGCACCCCCTTCTTTCGTTCCTCCTGCAGTTTCAGCACCTGAAACCTGAGCCGCTCGTTCTCCTTGAGCAGCTCCTGGGTGAACTCGGCGCCCTTCTTGAAGACCTGGAGAAACTCCTCGGCCCGACTGCTCGCCCTTCGATGTTCGTCTTCATTCATCGACATGTCACTCACCTCGACAATTTCATCTGATTGAAACATCGGTCGTCATCTTAACAACCAATCGCAAAAATATCCACATTTTCCAGGTCTATACCCCACAGCGGCGAAAAATTTCCCGGCATATTCCATTCAAAGGAACGACCCTGTCGATGGACCCGGTGGCAATGGCTTCCTTGGGCATGCCGAAAACGACGCTGGTCTCTTCGGATTCGGCGATGACGCAGCCGCCACGGTCATTGATCAGGCGCGCACCGCGGGCTCCATCATTGCCCATGCCGGTCAGGACCACGCCGAGCAGTGACGAACCGAAGATTTCACTGGCAGAGCGAAACATCACGTCGACCGAAGGCGTGTAACGCTGATCGGGGGATGGATCGACGACCTGGGCCACGATATCCTCACCGAGCCGGCGAAAGACGAGATTCTTGCCGCCGGGAGCGATCAGAACCCGGTCAGGGGCAAACAGATCGCCGTTTTCCGCCTCCTTGACATCAAGAGCGGTGAACTTGTTCAGCCGCTCGGCGAAAGCGTGGGTAAATCCCGGCGGCATGTGCTGCGAAACGGCGAACCGGATACCGGGCCGATGCTGGATGGCGGAAAAGATGGCCTGCAGCGCCGGGGGACCTCCTGTCGAAGCGCCGATCACCACCGCCTCGAAGCGCGGTGGAGCGCCCTTTTTGCCCGCCAGGCGTTGCCCCTTGCGAACGACGCCTTTGTACTCGCCGGCAGCTCCGCCCGCCGTCCCGGCGGCCCGGCCCAGCACCTTCTTCATGTCGGCACCGGCCACCTCGCAGACCTTGCGAACCAGGTCGTCGCGTATATTGAACAGTTCCGGAGAGATCTGGGCGCTCGGCTTGGCGACGAACTCGACGGCCCCGAACTCAAGCGCCCGAAAAACGTTCTGGTCGTCGGCCCGAGCCGAGACGACGATGACCGGCGTCGGCCGGTTCTGCATCAGGATGCGCAGAAAAGAGAAGCCGTCCATGCGGGGCATCTCGAGATCGAGGGTGATGAGATCCGGCTTCAGATCGAAGACCTTGCGCAAACCCTCCTCTCCGTTGACGGCGTAACCGACAACCTCGACTCCCTCCATCTCCTGTAAAAACCGGATGATGGTACGCCGGTTGTAGGCCGAGTCGTCGACCACCAGCACCCTGACCTTGCCGTTCTTCATGGCTTCAGCCCTCCCGGCAGGTCGTCGAGCGGTTTCTGGTAGACCATGTCATGCTGCAGATGTTTGAGTTCGTAGAGAGTGGTGATGTTCATCAGTGATTCGGAGTGTCCCAGCAACAGGTATCCACCTGGATTGAGGCGCTGGTAGAAGGTTTCGACAACCCTCTTCTTGGCTGGAAGATCGAAGTAGATAATGACATTGCGACAGAAGATGATGTCCATGCGACCGAGCAGCGCCACCCGCGGTCGGTCGAAGAGATTGAGATGGCTGATGGTGACCAGCCGCTTCACACTGTCGTCGATCAGCCACTTGCCGTCCTGGGGACGGAAGTGACGCTGGCGGTAGCGTTCGGGAGTCGAGCGGAAAGAACTTTCGCCGTACAGCCCCTTGCGGGCGACCTGCAGCACCCTCTGGCTGATGTCGGTACCGATGATCTCGATCTGCCAGCCCTGAACCGCCCGGTTCTCCAGCAGCAGCATGGCGATTGTGTAGGGTTCTTCGCCGGTGGAACAGCCGGCGCTCCAGATGCGGATGCGCCGCTCACCCTTTTCCTGCTTGCGGCGGCAGATTTCGGGAACGATCTCTTCACTGAAACTTCTGAGCTGGAATTCCTCACGAAAAAAGTAGGTTTCGTTGGTGGTCAGCAGGTTGATCAGCTCGGTCAGTTCCTGGTCCCGGGCCGCGTTGTAACGCAGATAATAGTAATAATCCTTGTAATTGTTCAGGCGAAGATGCTGCAGCCGACGGCCGAGACGCTTTTCCAGAATGTATCTGGAATCCTCGGAGAAATGCAGGCCGCAATACTGATAGACGAAGTCGCGCAGCAGGCGGAATTCCTCCAGGCTCATGGGAATTTCGGGGGAGAAAATGAGCATGAATCAGAACTCCCGGGCCGCCCGCAGGGCCTCCAACAATTCGACCAGTTGCTGCCGGACGAGATCTTCGCCCTCGATCAGCAGACGGTTCTCCAGCAGGGACGCAACCTGTTCCGCCCCGACCTCAACCAGGGTACGCGCAGCTGTCAGCCTGACTTCCCAGTTGCCATGATTGAGCAGCGCCTCGCCTCGGCCGGCGACCCAGTCGCTGCAGCCGGACAGGGCCAGCTGTTTCAGGGCGGCGATGACCACCTCGGCATCATCGTGATCGAGAGCTTCGACCAAGGCTTCGCCGGCGCTTTGCGGTGCGGCTTCGACCAGAGTCTCCAGGCCGGCGATGACCACCAGGCCGACCGGATCGGCGAGCTTTTCCCTGACCAGCGCCAGCGCCTCCTCCGAAGCAATTCTCCCGAGGGCCCGCACCGCCGAAGCCCGTACCCAGATATCCTCGTCCTGCACCGCCAGCCGCAGTGCGTCACATGCATCCGGATGGCCGCTGCCGCCGATCGCCTCGGCCGCCAGACGCCGCACATCACCGACCTCGTCTGTCAGCGCCAGAACAAGCGCCTGCCAGAGCTCGCCTTCGTCCCGCCCCGAGCAGGCACGAACGGCAGCGGCACGCACCGAAGGACTCTCGTCCTTCAGCGCCATGACGACCAAGGGCACGATCTCCCCGTCGTTGATGCCGGCGAGAATGTTCACCGCCTCGGTTCGGATCCGTTCATCCTCGGCCTGAAACAGAACGGTCGCGGCACCGACGACCTCGTGCGGGTAGCGACCGGCCAGTGAAATCAACGCCCGGACCAGGGTGTCCATGATCTCCGGCTCGCAATCAGCCAGGCAACCCGCAAGGGCGCGTGGAGCCTCCGCCCCCCCGACCTTGCCCAGAGCATGCCCCGCCGCCTGCTGCAGTTCGGGCACCGGTTGCTGCAAGGCATCGAGCAACAGCGGCCGGCTCTCCTCGCAGCCGGCCTCACCGAGAACATAGGCCAGAAAGGCACGGCTGCGGGCATCGATTTCGGTCCACAGGCGGGTCAGGGCGCAGGCGGAACGGTTGGCAATGGCAATCAGTGCCTGTACTGCGTCGCGGGTAAAGGCGTCCTCCCTCGCAAGTTCAAGCAGTTGAGCCGCCGTCTTTTCGTCCCCGATCCAGCCCAGCAGTCGGATGGCCGCCCTGCGGACCGATTCGTTGCGGCTTTCGAGAAGACCGGCCAGCAGGGGACCGAGATCCCGGCCGTCGCCGAGACAGGCGCCAACCGCCTCCACGTTGCGACCTGCGATCCGCTCGAGCGCGACAGCCGCAGCCTCGCGCACGTTGCTCATCGGATCGGACAGACCTTCGAGCAGTACCGGCACCGCGGCATCGTTGCCGACATGTCCCAGACAGTCAAACAGCGCCTTGCGCAAAAGGGGTTCATCCCGATAGGCGAGAAGCCGTTCGACAGGAACCTCGGCGCCTATCTGCGCCAACGCCTCAAGGATGGTGAAGCGGAACATCAGGTCGGCTTCTTCCATGGCGGCGAGAAGGCGCGGCACCGCCTCGACCAGCTTCAGCCGGCCGAGATTTTCCGCCGCCGCCGCCCGCACATTGCTGTCCGCATCGGCCAGACAGGCAATCATCGCCTCGCCCGTTTCCGGATCTCCGATCGCACCAAGAATGTCGAGCACGAACTTGCGCACGTCGTGATCCGGACAGCGCAGCTCCTCGAGCAGCCGCGGAACGGCCTGCCGACCAAGACGGATCAGGATGTCGACTGCCGTGTTGCGAAGACCGGCATTGTCGTGCGCGTGGAGAAGCTCGACTATTTCACCGGCCAGCTCGCCTGCTGCCGGCATGGCAAGAAAGAGATCGGTCGCTTCCTTGCGAAGACGCCAGCTTTCGTCACCGAAGGCCCGATAGAGAAGCGACAGGTGTTTTTCGACCCCCAGGTCAGCCAGGCCGCGCAGGGCGCGCAGTCTTTCCTCTTCACGCTCCGAGGCAAAAAGTTCGGTCAGTTGCTGCGCATTGATTTCGGTCATGGTCGATCAGGTCCCCTTTTCGAGGGAATGCATCCGGAGCAGTTCGAGAAAGGCGCCGAGAATCAGCTTTCTGGCCAGGTTCTCGCTACCACCGAACCGTTCGAGAAAGATGCGCTCCCCTTCCTGCAGCTCCTGCTGAAACAGTGCATCCAGATTCCCTTCCCGCAGCCCCCGCTCGACCTTGTCCTGATGGTAGAGGGCGATGTCGGAGGCGATGATCCGCGCCAGGCGCCGGGCCTTTTCCATCTCCGGGTCCCCGAGGCTGACCTCCGTCTCTTTCTGTTCGGCGAGACGGATTTTCCTGCTCACGGCATCCCACTGCAGCTTCTGCTGTTCATTTTCCGGCGGGCGAATGCCGGGGGTTGGCAATCCGGCCGCCAGCGCCCTGATCTTGGGAACCAGATCGTCGGGGATATGATGCTTCTCGATGTAATCGTCGGCACCGTACAGGGAGGTCGGCCGCCGTTTGTAGGCCGTCCGGTTGTAGACGGATGACAGCAGGATGATCCTGACATCCCGCAGCCCCGGTCGCTCACGAACCTGCTCCACCACCTGGAAGGCGAACAGGTCCGGCAGGGCGACATCCATAACCGCCACCCGCGGCGGCTTATCTTCCATCAGGGCCAGCGCCTGGCTGCCGCTGTAGCAGATGCGGCAGGCGATGGCATCCTGCTCGAGAATCTGCTGGATGGTCGCGCACAGTTCGGCATCGCTGTGGGCAACGACGACATCCAGGACGCCACAGCCGACAGCGGCAGCAGGAACGTCGATTGTCTGCTGCGACCGGCAGCGAGGGCAACGAACACGAAGCCGCTTGCCGGCGTGCCTGGCGGCGTCAAGCCGGATACGGCTCGCACAGGAGGGACAGTTCACTATCATCTGTCTTTTCCGGGTCAGCAGGCCCCACGATCACCGCCTCAGACGGTCGATTCGGCTTCGGCGCCCAGTGTTTCAAGATCTATCTTTTCTTCCGAGGAAAGGATCTTTTCCAGATCGAGTATCATTACCAGATCATCATCACGGCGGCATACGCCGAGAAAGAATTCCGCTTCCGGCCCCTTGATGTAGTGGGGAGCCGGCTGAATGTCGCCGCGGCCATAGGAGCGAACCTCGGCGACCTCGTCGACTTTCAGCCCGATGACCCGGCCGGACACGGCACAGATCATGATGCGGGTCTTGCGGCCATCGGGAGGAATTTCGAGATCGAAGCGCCGGCGCATGTCGACAACCGGAATGACGGCACCGCGCAGGTTGATCACGCCTTCGACAAAAGCCGGCGATTTCGGTATCGGGGTGATCTTCATCGGCCGGATCACCTCCCTGATGCGCATGATGTCCAGCCCGTAGTAAAGGTGCCCCACCCGAAAGCAGGCAAGCTGGACCTCGACACGGCCACCGGTATGGCGTTCTTCGGATTGATCCCTGTGCATCGGGACGCTCACCTTGCGAGAAACCTCTGGATGGTTTCGATGACCATGGCAGACTTGAACGGCTTGGTGATATACCAGTCGGCACCGACCTCTTCGCCCCGGGCCATGTCTTCCCGGCTCTTTTTCGCGGTCAGCATGATCACGGGAATGTGCCTGGTCGCTTCGTTCTGCTTGATCCGCCTGCAGACCTCGAAACCGTCCATTTCGGGCAGCATGATGTCGAGCAGCACCAGATCCGGCGGCTCTTCATCAATCACCCGCAGAGCCGCCGCCCCGTTGGAAACCCCCTGGACGTCGTAGCCCTTGGAGGTGAGGAGGATGCTCTCGAGCTTCAGCAGGCTCTCTTCATCTTCGACGATCAGGATTTTTTTTCTGTCCACGGCCCACTCCTTTCCTTGGCTGTTTTCCGGCAGCAGGCGGAATCAGACAATCATGCCGTCTCCGCTTCGATGTTCAGGACCTGTTCAAGATTGAGCAGGATGATCATCCGGCCCTGAACGCGCCCGACCCCCTCCACCATTTCCCGGTCAAGACCGGTCAGAATGGCCGGTGGCGGCTCAATATGCTCTTCGCTCATATCAACCACCTGGGAAATGCTGTCGACCAGCAGTCCGGCGACGCGATCTCCCAGTTCGCAGACAATGATGCGCGTATGCTCGCTCAGCCCGCTCTCTCCCAGCCGCAACCGCCGGCAGAGATCGAAAATGGGAACGATGACACCGCGCAGCGAAATGACCCCGAGCAGGTAGTCCGGAACCCGGGGAATGTCGGTCACCTCCCGCGGCTTGATGATCTCCCTGACATGATCGATGCTGACCGCGTAGTGCTCCCGGCCGAGAACGAAAGCGAGCCAGCGGGCTCTGGGACCCGTTTCCTCGGCGTTCGTCCCCTCGAAAGCCTTGAGGTAGGCTTCCTCGGTCGCCAGGGAGAAATCGTTCTGCGCGCTGAACAGCCGATCGAGCATGTCCTGACCGCTCGCGGCGGCCGGCGTATCAGGTTCGGGCGTCGACGCCGGTGATAGCGGTGCCGATGCTGTGGACGGATGATCGGCCCCGGCCGCCCCCCCGTCGTCGACAACAGCAGGGGTGGCCTCCGGCTTGCCGGCATCAGCAGTGTCAGACGGCCCGCCGACTGGCGCGACATCGGTGGCAGGAATTTCGGAACGCTCTTTTGCCGTCTTCCTGCCTGATGTCGCCTGTTTCTTTTTCTTGGCCTTCTTGCGAATTTCGACCAGATCCATCACGCAACCGCTTTCGCTCGGTTCTCTTTTTTTTAAATGGCCGCATCCAGCTCCTGCCTGACCGCGAGCATGACCTCACGGTCAATGGTTCCGGCTTCACGGCCGAATCCCTCGAGCAGGGCCAGAGAGGCGATATGGTTGATCTTGCGCGGTATGCCGCCGGAATATTCATGGATCATGTCGACGGCGTCGGCATCAAACAGCTCGGGGAACCCTCCCGCCACCTCGAGGCGGTAGCGCAGATAGGCGGCCGTCTCCTCCCGGTCGAGGGGCGTCAGGTTGTACTGCAGTCCGATCCTTTGCCGCAGGGCTTCATAGGCCCGATGCTTCAGGCGCTGGCGCAGTTCCGGCTGTCCCATCAGCACGACGCAGATCATGTTCTGGTCATCGAGCTGGAAATTGGTCAGCAGCCTGATCTCGTCGAACAGCTCCTTGTGCGGCACCAGCTGCGCCTCGTCGATCACCAGAACGGGGCAGCGACCCGCCTCGTGACACCGGTAGAGTTCCCTTTCGATCTGCCCCAGAAGATCGGCCTTGGTCCGGGCCGGCTTCTTCACCCCCAGGCGTGTGGCGAGGATGCGGAGAAACTCCATCGGCGTCAGCCTGGGATTGATGAACAGGATGACCTGGTGATTCTCGTCCAGCTCGTCGATCAGGGCACGCGACAGGGTGGTCTTGCCGCAGCCGATCTCGCCGGTCAGCAGGATCAGATCCCGCTCTTCGACGGCATAGAGCAAACGAGCCAGAGCCTCCCGGTGCCCGCGACTCAGATAGAGGAAGCGCGGATCGGGCGTCTTGCTGAACGGACGTTCCGATAATCCGTAAAACTCCTTATACATGGGCCGTCGCCTCACCCCTGAGCGCTTCGTTCATCAGTCCGCCGACATCAAGGACGAGAATGGTCTTCTGGTTGCCGAGATCCGCCGCTCCGGCGATCCCCCGGACGAAAGAAAGGGCCGCGCCGAGCGACTTGATGACCACGTCCTGCTGCCCGGCCAGCTCATCGACGACGATCCCCATCCGCTTCTCCGCCATGCCGACCACAGCCACGAAGAGGCGGTCGTCGTTTTCGCACCGCAGCTCGAGGCCGAAAACCTCGCTCAGACGCATCAGCGGCAGGGTGGTGTTGCGCAGTTCGATCACCTCGCGGCCCTCGATGGTTTCGATCGCGTCCGGTTCGATCATCAGGGTCTCGAGCACCGAATTGATGGGGATGGCGTAGGTCCGGCCGCAGACCTGGACGATCAGCGCCTTGATGATGGCCAGGGTGATGGGCAGGGTGATGGTGATACAGGTCCCCTTCCCCTTTTCGCTGTCGATCTCCACCATGCCGGAAAGGGCGGCGATGTTGTTCTTTACCACGTCCATGCCGACGCCGCGACCGGACAGGTCGGTCACTTCGTCCCGGGTGGAGAATCCGGGAGTAAAAAGCAGATCGTAGATCTCTTCGCGGCCCAGATCAGCCCCCGGACTGACCAATCCTTTGGCGACGGCCTTTTCCCGTACCAGCTCGGGATCGATCCCCTTGCCGTCATCCTGCACCTCGATCACGACATGGTTGCCCTTCTGGGACGCCCGCAGTTCGATGGTTGCCCGCTCCGGCTTGCCGGCGGCGGCACGTTCCTCGGGCGGCTCGATGCCGTGATCGATGGCGTTGCGGATAATGTGCATCAGCGGATCGGTCAGATCCTCGACGATCAGCTTGTCCAGTTCGGTTTCGGCGCCGCTGATCTTGAGCGAAACCAGCTTCCGGTGCTCACTGGCCACCCGCCGGACAATGCGGTTCATCTTGTCGAACAGCTGGGCGACCGGCACCATGCGGACCTCCATCACCGCCGCCTGCAGTTCGCCCAGACGGCGCTCGAGCCCCTTCACCGCCTTTTGCAGATCGGTCGCCAGCGTTGCCGGGACGCTGTGCCGGATTTCATCGGCAATTCGGCTGATGGCGCCTTTGGACAGGACCATCTCGCCGACGATGTTCATCAGATTGTCGAGCTTTTCGATATCGACCCGGACGGTCCTGCTGAAGGAGCGGAGCGTACCGCCGCCGTCGATGGATTCGGCCGGTTCGTCGGCTCCCGCCGAAGGAGACGGTTCGCCGCCGACGACAGGTTTGGAGTCACCGGTCTCGACGGAATGCCGCACCCCGCCGGCAGGACGGGAAACCGGCCGGATCTCCTCCGGATCCCGGTCGATCGACCGGGCAAGCTGTTCGGCATCGAGGTCGCTGCCGGTCAACAGCTGGAAGCCGATCTGGTCGAGGCCGTCCCCCGGTCCCGGCAGCGTGCTGATGACTTCGCCGTTCTCCTTGAGTCTTGCGGTCAGTTCCTCGAGCTCCTGGTCGAAACTGGCCAGACTGAAGCTTGCCTTCACTAGGTAGAGATGCCGTCCCCGGGCCAGATTCTCCCGCAGGCGGTGTTCCTCGTACTCGGTCAGCACGTTCAGGATGTCGGTCGACAGGTCCAGGCCCGCCAGCGGATCGTCCTGCGCCTGCGCGCCGCCTTCGAGCAGCGCGCCGATGCGGCCGCGCAGCGGCTCCAGGTCGAGGGTGAAGTGCTCGTCCTCTCCCTTGCCCGCCACCAGCGACGTCAACAGCTCGAGTCCCTGGAACAGGATCTCGAACAGCCGGGCGTCCGGAGTGATCTTGCCCAGGCGCAGCCGGTCGAGCAGGTTTTCGAGTTCGTGGGAAAGATCGGAAATGTCGGCGAAACCGAACATGCCCGACAACCCCTTGAGCGAATGCGCGCCGCGAAAAATGGCGTTGACCAGATCGGGGTCGATATCCCCCCTTTCGGCCTGTTCGCTCAACAGGGCGACATCGACGTTGAGCTGCTCGAGAATCTCTTCGGCCTCGGCGAGAAAGTCGTGCAGGGCCTGGGAAGACTTACGCGTCACCGGCGTCCTCCCCGTACAGGTGTCGACGAATCAGTGCCTGCAGCTCCTCGGGGGCGAAAGGTTTGACCAGATAGGCATCTGCGCCAAGGGCGATGCCCTTTTCGCGGTCTTTTTTACTCCCTTCGGTCGAGATGATGAACAGGGGGGTATGGCGGTAACGGGGGTTGTTCTTGACGAAACTGACGAGTTCGAGCCCGTTGATGTCGGGCATGTTGATATCGGTAATGACCAGATCGACCTGCTCACGCGGCAAAACGCGAAGGGCTTCGAAGCCATTGGCCGCCTCGACGATGTCGAAATCGCCCATGGCCGCAATGGTCGAAACGATGAGGGCGCGCATGGTCGGCGAATCTTCGGCGATGAGAATTTTATGAGCCACAACTTCCCCTCATGGCAAAAAAACCGTTTCCGTCAGAATTCTCCCGATTCCTTCATTTTCAGCCGCCTTTCCAGCAGGGCCTTTTCCATCGCCAATCCGGCCTGGGAAAGGAAAATTTCCAGTGTTTCGGTGTCGCCGATGGGACGACGTTCGGGCAGATTGTCGCCGTACAGCAACGCCACGGCCCGGCCTTCACTGAGAATGGGACCGAGGAAAATTTCCTGCGGCGCTTCACCGCCGAGCTGATCCTGCAAATAACGGTCCCAATGTTCACCTCCCGGTGCCGTCTTGATCGGGACCATCTCACGCAACGCCCGGGTCAGCACCGAGGGCTGGTCGAGTGGGATGCGCATGCGACACACCTTCTGGTCGGCCGCCTCGACGCCGTTGTCAAGACCGAACTGGCCCAGACCGACGATGGCGTCCCCGCGCACCAGAAAAATCACCGCCCTGTTCATCAGCTCGCTGGCGAAACGCAGAACCAGCAGGATGATGCCTCCCCCCAGCGAAGGGTTGTTCAGCTCCTGCAGCATCCCCTTGAGCAGCCGCAGCCCCGGTGATTCCTCGCGCTTTTCCGGACGCGACGCCGGGGATTCGCCAAGCTCTTCGAGCAGTTCATGACCGAAATCGACCAGCCCATGCTGTGATTTGGCAGGGCCCGCCGGTGATTTTCCGGTAAAAAGGACGATCTCTTCGGCCAGTTCCCGCAACCGGTCCAGTCCCGATGCCGATTGCAGCTCGTCCTTTTTCGGTTTGCGCAAAACCGCCGGCACCCCCTTGTTGCGCAGCATCTTTTCGGCGTCAGGGTTGGCGTGATCGGTCAGAATCAGTACGGAAGAGACATCCCCCCCGGCAGCTATCTTCTCGGCGAGCTCCAGACCGCCGAGAATGCCGCTGCCGTCCATGCGCGGCATGATCAGGTCGATTACCAGGACCGGATTTCCCCCTCGCTGGCGCGTCGCCTCCAGCGCCTCGAGAAAGGGACGGCCATCGGCGAAGGTTTCAACCCGGAATCCCTGGCGATCCAGCTCGCCGGCCAGCAGATTGCGGGTCAGGGAGTCATCGTCAACAAGCAACAGCTGCGTCCCCGGAATTTCCGCCCTCGCTGCCGCATCGCCGACCGCAGCCTCGACAACCGGTGAAGACTCAGTATCTTCCTCGGCCAGCTCACCCAGCAGACCGTCGATGTCGGCGACCTCCGCGGCGGCGACATCCTCCAGGTCCTCGCCGCGATGCCGCCTCTCGTCGAGGATCCGGCTCCCCTCCATGGCCAGCCACTGCGGGTTGAGCCCCTTGTCGAGCATGTAGGCGAGAGGGGCCTGGGCATCCGTCATCTCTTCCGGCTCGCACAGCTCGAAAGCGAAGGTGCCTTCGTTCCAGCTGAAGAAGCTGTAGACGACCTTCTCGATCTGTTCCTTGACCGCCTGTTCGACCAGTTCGGAATCAACCTGAAAGTGCTCGGCGAGAATGACGCCGAGCCGCGGCGGATCGGCCATCCGCTTCTGCAGCGTCAAAGCCTGACGCAGGGTGTCGGCGTCGACCATCCCTCGCTGAAGCAGCAGATGACCCAGGTTTTCACGGTGCTGACTGGAAGTGGCACGAATGACCTGGCCGTTGAAAAAGACGATCGTCCCCTCCCGGTCGTGGCTGCGTAGACGCAGCACACCCGACTTGCGACTGAGACTGACGATCTGCAGGATATCGCCCAGCCCCAGATCTTCGAGATTACCGACCAGACTCATGGACAATCAGCCTTTGCAGAAACCGGCAGAGGGAATCCCCCGGAAAACGCCATAAGGGGCGAAAATTTAAATGAAAATAAATATATCCCAGCCTTGGCGACAAGTAAAGCACATTCACCGGCGCTTTCTCCGTCAATGTTCGCGGCTCTGATAACGCACCCGCAACGGAGAACCGGTCAGACCGAGCGCTTCACGGAATCTGTTGGCCAGGTAGCGCTGGTAGCTGAAATGGACACCATCGGCCCGGCTGACGAAGACGGTGATGGTCGGCGGCCTGACCGCCGTCTGGGTGGCATAGAAGAACTTCAGCCGCTTGCCCCGAAACATGCTCGGCTGGTGCGCCTCGACCGCTTCGCGCAGCACCTTGTTGAGGGCCGATGTCGGCAGCCGCCTGTTGAACTCATCGGCCAGTTTCTCAACCTCGGCCATGATTTTGGCGACGCGCTGTCCGGTCAGCGCCGAAACGAACAGAACCGGCGCATGGGGCAGAAACTTGAAGCGGGCGCGCAGATCCTTGACGTAGCTGCCCATGGTGGTGTGATCCTTCTCTACCAGATCCCACTTGTTGACCACCAGCATCACCGCCCGCCCCTTCTCCTCGGCATAGCCGGCAACGGTGAGATCCTGGTCGGTCACCCCCTCGGCCGCATCGATAACCACCAGCACGACATGGGCGCGTTCCATCGCCTTGAGCGCCTGAATGACGCTGAATTTTTCCAGCTTCTGGCTGACGCGCCCCTTGCGCCGGATGCCGGCGGTGTCGATCATCAGATAGCTGCGGTGGTTGTAGGTGAAAGGAGTGTCGACCGAGTCCCGCGTGGTGCCGGCGATCGGGTTGGCGACGACCCGCTCGTAGCCGAGAATGCGGTTGACCAGCGAGCTCTTGCCGACATTGGGGCGACCGATGATGGCGAGGCGGGTTTCGTCCCCGGCGCGCTCCCTTTCGCGGACCGGCGGCAAAAGCTCCTCCAGCCGGACGATCAGATCGGAGACGCCATGACCATGGGCGGCGGACAGCGGCAGGATCTCGTCCAGCCCCAGGGCATAGAACTCGGCCGTGTTGGCCTCGTCCCTGGGGCCGTCGATCTTGTTGACCAGACAGAGCAGCGGCTTGTCGTGGCGCCGCAGCAGCTCGACCACCTCGACATCGGAAGGTGTCAGCCCCTCCTTGCCGTCAAGCACCAGCAGGATGATATCGGCCTCCTCGATGGCCAGCTGCGACTGTTCGCGCATCTGGGCCAGCAGCCGGTCCTCGCTGGCCGGTTCGAAACCGCCGGTATCGACCAGCAGGAAGGGGCGGCCAAACCGGTCGACGCGGGCATAGTTGCGGTCGCGGGTCACCCCGGGAATATCCTCGACAATCGCCTTGCGCTTGCCGAGCAGACGATTGAACAGGGTCGATTTGCCGACATTCGGCCGGCCAACGATGGCAACAACAGGCAACATGCGAAAAGAACTCCAGTGTTTTACAGCTAACGACTTGCGGCTGGCTGATTCTTCATTCGTACCCGAATTCGCGCAACAACCGGTCCGACTGCGTCCAGTTCCGGTCAACCCGGACGAAAAGCTGCAGAAAGACCCTGGTCCCCAGCAGCCGCTCGATGTCCCGACGGGCGTTGCGGCCGATTTCGCGAATCATCGCCCCGCCCTTGCCGACAACGATCCGCTTGTGCGAATCCCGCTCCACGTGGATGACGGCGTGAATGACGACCAGGTCGCGGTCGGGCTCTTCCTCAAAGCTTTCGACCCGTACCGCGACGCCATAAGGAATCTCCTGCTGAAGCTTCTTCAGCACCTGTTCACGGACCATCTCGGCCACCAGAAACCGCTCGGGCAGATCGGTCACCATGTCCTCGGGATAGAGCGGCGGCCCTTCCGGCAGATAGCCGGTCACCACCGAAACCAGCCGGTCGACATTCTCCCCGGTCAGGGCTGAGACGGGGACGATCTCGGCGAAGGAATAAAGCTTTTGCCAGTCGTCGATCAGCAGAAGCAGCTCCGGCGGCGCCACCCGGTCGATCTTGTTCAGAACCAGCAGCACCGGCTTTTTCGCCGTTTCGAGTGAACGGCGGATCTGCGGCTCGAGTTCTGCCGGCCGGTCCGCCTCGACCAGCAGCAGCACCACATCGACCTCATCCAGCGCCGACAGCGCCTGCTCCACCATGTAGCGGTTGAGCTTGTTGCCGAAGGAACGATGCACCCCCGGCGTGTCGAGAAACAGGATCTGGGCCTGCGGCATGTGGTGAATGCCCAGTATCCGGTTGCGGGTGGTCTGCGGCTTCGGCGAGGTGATGGCGATCTTCTGGCCGAGGATGCGATTGAGCAGGGTCGACTTGCCGACATTTGGCCTGCCGACCAGGGCGGCAAAACCACTGCGAAAGCCCCCGCTATCATATTCGTTCATGACCAGTCCGTCTCCACGTCTGCAAGGTTGTAAATACGCGACCCGATCCGGAAACGGCCGGCCGGCACCGCCGCATCCGTCACCAGGCGCCACAATCCGCAACGTCGCTCCAGGGCGCTCAGATTGCTTCTGCCATGCCCCTGAGCGTCACTCAGCTCGTCCGGGCTGACGGCGACCTGCCGTTCGGCGTGCCGGGGCAGCACCGCCGCCAGAACATGGTACCACAGGCGGCTTTTGACCAGCTGCCCGAAGGCCGGATGCCAAGGACCGGCAAGAGGAGAGAGATCGAGCGGCGGCACCCCCATGCGGATGACCGGAACCCCCGCCCGCAGGCAGAGCAGGTACATGCGGGCACAGCAGTCGACCGCCTCGTCCAGATCCCAGGGGCGGTACTCTCCCTGCCGCCACCGCTGCGCCAGCGGCGTGCCGGGAAGCACCACCGTCGGATAGAAGCGAAAGAAATCCACCGGCAAATCGAGCGCCGTGCGCAGAGAATCGAGCGCCTCCGCCGAACTGCCGCCCGGCAGCCCCGGCATGAGCTGCACACCGACCCTGAAACCAGAGCGGCCAAGACGGGAAAGCCCGTCGATGGCAGTCGCGGCATCATGACCACGCCTCGCCTGCCTCAGCACCTCATCGTCGAAACTCTGGCAGCCGACTTCAACCGTGGTCACCCGGAATCGGCGAAGAAGGCGGAGGGTTTCCGCCCCGAGTCCCAGCGGGTGCGTCGAGATCCTGATGCCGGAGCACCGGCCGGCGTCGACAAAGGCGGCGGCGACCTCCAGGTAGGCCTGCTGTCTTTCCGGCGGCAACAGGCTGAAGCTGCCGCCGAAATAGGCGATTTCTCCCTCTCCCCGCCGCGGAAGCCAGCGCTCCAGGGTGGCGGCGACCTCTGCCGGAGAAGGCGGCGCGCCAGCGCCGGCAAAGAGCTCCTGCCGACAGTAGACGCAACGCGAGGGGCAGCCCTGCCCCGGGATGAAAAACGGGTAGATCTTCACCTAGGCGTCGGCCAGCTTCTCCAGGGCCTGCCTGGCGGCCCGCTGCTCGGCCTGCTTCTTGGTGCGCCCCCGCCCCTCCCCAATCGGCTCGCCGTCAAACTGCACCTCGACATGGTAGAGGCGGGCGTGGTCCGGCCCCTCGGTGCCCTTGAGAACATAGCGGGGCAGACGCCCCTCCCTGGCCTGCAGCAGCTCCTGCAAACGGGTCTTGGCGTCGAGACCGCTCTTCTCCTTCGAGGCCTCCAGGATCTGTCCGGCCATCCAGCGGCGCACCGCCCGGTCGGCGTGGTCGAAGCCGCCATCGAGAAAGATCGCGCCGAGAACCGCCTCGACGGCATCGGCTAGCAGGCTGTCCTTCTCCCGGCCGCCGGTCAGCTCTTCGCCGCGGCCGAGCCGGATATGCTCGCCGATCCCCAGTCTGCGGGCGACAGCGGCAAGACTCCTTTCGCTGACCACTTCGGCCCTGACACGGGTCATTTCCCCCTCGGCCAGACGCGGCTGCCGGTGAAAGATGATCTGGCTGACCGCCAGATCGAGAACGGCATCGCCGAGAAACTCGAGGCGCTCATTGTCCATCGCGCCCTCTTCCCGATGCTCGTTGGCGTACGACTTGTGGGTCAGAGCCTTGACGAGAAGTCCCTCGTCACGAAAAACGTAGCCGAGACGCTGCTGAAAACCTTCCAGATTGTCGCTGATCAAGAACATCCCTCTTGCGCTTGTGTCGATATCCCCGCCGGGCGGGGGGAAGTATAGCCCTTTTGCCTCCCGCTGGCAACGCCGCCCGGGCTTTCTGCTTGATTCTTTGCCGGGCGGTTTTCTATAATGTTCCATTCCGTTATCCGACTGATTGTTCGCGCCCTTTTCGCATCGCACGTGCGCACGGCGAAGGGTCAGGGATACAGACTTCGACATGACCTTCGACCAGATCATTGGCCACAACCGCCAGAAAGACATTCTTCGCCGCGCCATTGCCTCCGGCAGGCTGGCGCACGCCTATCTGTTCGAAGGGCCGGAGGGAGTCGGAAAGAAGCTGGTCGCCCTGGCTGTCGCCAGAGCCGTCTACTGTCACAGAAAGACGGGTTGCGGAACCTGCTCCGCCTGCCGCAAGGTCGACCACAACAACCATCCCGATCTGCACATGGTCGAACCGGCGGGCGCGGGCGTCAAGATCGACCAGATCCGCGAGTTGCAGCGGGAACTGGCCTACCGTCCGCTGGAAGGAACAAAGAAGATCTGCATCATCGACCAGGCGGACACCCTCAACCCGGCCGCCGGCAACGCCCTGCTGAAAACCCTCGAGGAGCCACCCGGTGAAGCGATGCTGATCCTGCTGGCCTCCCGGCCCGAACGGCTGCTGACGACCATCCGCTCCCGCTGCCAGCGGCTGCCGTTCCGCCGGCTCTCCCGGGAACAGATCCGCGATGTTCTCGTCGACAAGCTCGGGCTGGACGAAACCGAGGCCCACATTCACGCCGCCCTGTCGGACGGCAGTTTCACCAGGGCCTTCGGCCGCAACCGGGAAGCCTTCGAGGCCCTGCGCCGGGAAGCTCTGCAACGTCTGACGTCCGGCAACATGACCGACGCCCTGGAGCGGCTGAAACTGGCCGAATATCTGGACGCCAGAAAGGACGAGCTCGACGACATTCTCGAAATCGTTCAGTCGTTTTTGCGCGACGTACTCCACCGCCGTCTCGGTCGGCCCGAGGAGGAAATCGTCAATCTCGACCACCTGGACGAAATCGACGCGATGGCCCGTCGCGAATCTCTGCAGGGGCTGCTGGACAAGCTGACGGCCCTGGTCGAAGCCCGCAGCCAGCTCGAACGCAACATCAATCGTCACCTGGCCATGAACGTTCTGATCCAGAAGCTGGCGGCATAAGAAGGAAGGAAAGACACTAAAGACATGCGTGTTGTCACCATAAAGTTTCGCCCTGCCGGCAAACGCTACGATTTCAACGCCCAGCAGTTCGAGCTCGCCGTCGGTGACCGGGTCGTGGTCGAGACGGACCGCGGCCGGGCCCTGGGTACCGTCGTTCTGCCGGTCAGGGAGGTCGAGGAAAGCGAATCGCCCAAGGAGCTGAAAAACATTATCCGCCTGGCCACCGAAGAGGATCTGAAAATGGCCGAAGTCAACGCTGCCCGCGAAGACGAGGCCTACAGGTTCTGCCTGCGCCGTATCGAAGAGCGGCAGATGCCGATGAAACTGGTCAAGGCGGAATACCAGTTCGACGGTTCGAAAATCATCTTCTTTTTCACCGCCGACGGCCGGGTCGATTTTCGCGAGCTGGTCAAGGATCTCGCCCATCATTTCCACACCCGCATCGAGATGCGCCAGATCGGCGTTCGCGACGAGGCCAAGCTGGTCGGCGGTCTCGGCGTCTGCGGCCGCGAACTGTGCTGCTGCACATTTCTGACCGAATTCGCCCCGGTGTCGGTCAAGATGGCCAAGGAGCAGGGGCTGGCCCTGAACCCGAACAAGATTTCCGGCCAGTGCGGCCGGTTGCTCTGCTGCCTTTCCTACGAATTCGAAACCTATTGCGAACATCGCAAGGGGCTGCCCAAGTGCGGCAAGAAGATCGAATTCAACGGCCAGCGGGTGCAGGTGATCGACGTCAACATCCTGCGCCGCGAAATGACCCTGGCCATGCCGGACGGCCAGCGGATCAAGCTGACCGCCGAACAGTTCGAAAAGGGAGAGATCACCGCGCCGCAGCCGCAGGCCGCCCAGACCAGGGAACAGGCGCCGGAGTCCGCCCCCTCCCCCGGCGAAACATCGCGCAAGCAGCCGGAGGAGACGGACGGAGGCGACAAACCGAAGCGCCGGCGGCGGCCGCGCAAGCGCAAGAAGAAGACAGACGGCGGCGACCCCCCGGAAACGCAGGCCAAGCAGGCCGCGCCCCGACAGCCGCAGACGCCGGAGAGCGACGAAAGCCGCAATACCGTCCGCAGCGAAGGCGACAACAAGAAAAAACCGAGGCGGCGAAGCCGTCGCAGACGCCGCCAGCCGAAGGCCAGCGAATAGGGAGTGACGATTCTCATGGAAAAGACCTTCTACATCACGACACCGATCTACTACGTGAATGATGTCCCCCACATCGGTCACGCCTACACCACCGTCGCCTGCGACGTGCTCGCCCGCTACAAGAAGGCCCGCGGCTACCAGGTCTTCTACCTGACCGGAACCGACGAGCACGGCCAGAAGGTGGAGAAGGCGGCCATCGCCCAGGGCGAAACCCCGCTCGAACTGGCCGACCGCGTCATGCAGCGGTTCCAGAGCCTGTGGGAAAAACTGAACATCGCCAACACCGACTTCATCCGCACCTCCCAGGAACGGCACAAGAAGGGCGTGCGGCGCCTTTTCGAGATCATCAAGGCCAAGGGCGACATCTACCTCGGCGAATACGAGGACTGGTACTGCACCCCCTGCGAAACCTTCTGGACCGAAACCCAACTGATTGACGGTAACTGCCCGGACTGCGGCCGGCCGACGGAAAAGCTGAAGGAAGAATCGTACTTCTTCCGCATGAGCAAATACCAGGACGCCCTGCTGGAGCACATCGAAAAGCATCCCGACTTCATCCAGCCCAGGACCCGGCGCAACGAAATCATCAGCTTCATCAAGGAGGGACTGCGCGACCTTTCGATCTCCCGCACCACCTTCAGCTGGGGCATCCCCGTCCCCGGCAACGACCGGCATGTCATCTACGTCTGGTTCGACGCCCTGACCAACTACATCACCGCCATCGGCTATCCGGACGACCCCGACGGCAATTTCGCCCGCTTCTGGCCGGTCGACGTCCATGTCATCGGCAAGGACATCCTCCGCTTCCATACCGTCTACTGGCCCACCTTCCTGCTGGCGGCAGGGGTGCCGCTGCCGAAGAAGGTCTTCGCCCACGGCTGGTGGACGGTCGAGGGGCAGAAGATGAGCAAGAGCCTGCGCAACGTTGTCGAGCCGAACATGCTG
Source organism: Geothermobacter ehrlichii (assembly GCF_008124615.1). Taxonomy (NCBI): domain Bacteria; kingdom Pseudomonadati; phylum Thermodesulfobacteriota; class Desulfuromonadia; order Desulfuromonadales; family Geothermobacteraceae; genus Geothermobacter; species Geothermobacter ehrlichii. Next base: position 303,708 of record NZ_VNIB01000001.1, on the reverse strand, counting down.
GTCGACAAGTACGGCGTCGACCCCATCCGCTATTTCCTGCTGCGCGAGGTGCCCTTCGGACTGGACGGCGACTTCTCCCACGCCGCCCTGATACACCGCATCAATTCCGATCTGGCCAACGATCTGGGCAACCTGCTCAGCCGCACCACCTCGATGGTGCACAAGTACTTCGGCGGCACCCTCCCCGCCCCGGAAGCTCCCGAACAGATCGACCGCAAGCTGGTGGAGCAGACAGTGCCGGCGGTCATCGCCGATGTCGACCGGCACATGAACGATCTCGCCTTCAACAAGGCGCTGATCGCCATCTGGGAGCTGATCAGCGCCGGCAACAAATACATCGACGAAACCACGCCCTGGACCCTGGCCAAGGACGAAAACCGGAGACAGCGGCTGGGGACCGTCATGTACAACCTGATGGAGCTGCAGCGGCTGGTCGCCCTGCTGCTGGCGCCCTTCATGCCCGACACCGCAGCTACCATCCTCAGGACCCTGGGCGACGAGTCCGCCGACACGACCCTCGAGGGACGGGACAGCTGGGGACTGCTCGAGCCGGGTACGGCGATCGTCAAGGCCCCCCCCTTGTTCCCGCGCATCGAAACCGACTAGACTGAAACCAGGTAATGCATCAGACCGAAGGGGCGTCGCAAGCAGGACGCCCCTTCCTCTTGACGGAGTTGTTCATGTCCCTGCCCCCGCTGATTGATACCCACGCCCACCTCGACAGCGGCCAGTTCCGCGACGATCTGAACGAGGTGCTGCAGCGCGCGTCGGACAACGGCATCCAGCACATCATCACCATCGGCTGCGACCTGGAAAGTTCCCGCATCAACTGCCGGCTGGCGGAAAACAACAGCCGGCTTTCCGCCGCCGTCGGCATCCATCCGCACGACGCGGCCTCCCTGGACGACGCTGCCATCGCCACCCTGCGCCAGCTGGCAGCAAAACCGGGAGTGGTCGCCATCGGCGAAATCGGCCTCGACTACTACCGCGACCGGTCACCGCGCGACAGCCAGCGCCGTGCCTTCCGCCGGCAGCTGCGGCTGGCCAGGGAGCTGGGCCTGCCGGTCATCGTCCACGACCGCGACGCGCACGAGGACGTCATCGCCATCCTCGAAGAGGAAGACGCCGGCAGTATCGGCGGGGTGATGCACTGTTTCAGCGGCGACCAGGCACTGGCGCGGGCCTGCATCGACCTCGGCTTCTACATCTCCTTCGCCGGTCCGGTGACCTATCCGAAAAACGAGGCCTTGCGCGAGGTGGCGCGCATGGTCCCGACCGAACATCTGCTGATCGAAACCGACTGTCCCTACCTCAGCCCGCAGCCCTGCAGAGGCAGACGCAACGAGCCGGCCCACATGCGCATGACGGCCGAAACCATCGCCGAGGTCAAGGGTCTGAGCCTGGAGGATATCGCCCGCATCACCAGCGTCAACGCCCACCGGCTGTTCGGTATCGGCCAGGTCGACCAGAAGGCGCGCATCGCCTACGCGATTCGCAACTCCCTGTACCTCAACATTACCAACCGCTGCACCAACGCCTGCCGTTTCTGCGCTAAATTCAGGGATTTTCAGGTCAAGGGGCACCAGCTGCGACTCGACCGCGAACCGACCTTCGACGAGGTGGTCGCCGCCATCGGCGACCCGACCGCCTACGACGAAGTCGTCTTCTGCGGCTATGGCGAGCCCCTGTTGCGGCTCGACCTGGTCAGGGAAGTGGCCTGCTGGTTGAAAGAGCGCGGCGTAAAGGTCCGCATCAACACCGACGGCCAGGCCAACCTGGTCCATGGGCGCAACATCCTGCCCGAGCTTGCCGGACTGGTCGACGCGATCTCGGTTTCGCTCAACGCCGCCGACGCGGCGACCTACCAGCAGTGGTGCCAGTCCAGATTCGGCGAGAAAGCGTTCGCCGCCGTGCAGGAGTTTCTGCGCCAGGCCGCCGCCTGCATTCCGGAAGTGACGGCGACCGCGGTCACCCTGCCCGGCATCGACATCGACGCCTGCCGCGCCTTGGCCAGGCAACTGGGCGTCACCTTTCGGCAAAGGGAGTACAACGAAGTGGGCTGAGGCCTGTCTGAGCCCGAAGGAACGGTTCGCCGGTCCATCAGGCGCTCAGGCGAGCCGTTCGCGCAACGTCTGACAGAGCCTGCGGTAGGCTTCCTCTCCCTGGTGGAAGGAGCGGATCTTGATGCCCATCCCCCCCTTCACCCGGGCCAGGAGATTGGGCGGCACCTTCTTCGCCCAGCGAATTCTTCCTTCGAGAAGCACGACCTCACCCTCGGGGGTGATCATCTCCACCTGCAGGATGGTGCCCGGTTTCTGCACCAGGGCGGACCTGATGAAAAATCCCTCGTCGGATACGTCTTCGGTAAACGCAATGCGGCTCGGATGCTCGACCCCGTAACGCACCTGAATCCGCTTGCGATGTCTCGGCTGTGTTCTGTTGTCCGCCATGCAGCGTCCCTTCCTTCACAAGGCAGAAAAATCATTTCATGAATCGGATTTTATAACCGAGCCGACCGATTTTGTCAAAACGGCAAGCGACGGGGCCACGCCAACAGGCCATCCGTTCTTGCTCCAAAACCTCCATCATGCTTCTTCCCCGTCCTGGGCAGGGGATCGAAATGGTCGGATTCCGGATCGAGAGCGGTGTGGTCGGGTTACCCGCCTCTGCCCACCTGCGCGATGCCGCCAATAGCCGACCACCGGATATTGCTGTGTTGGAAAAGAACTCCGTCGCCGCCCCGGATCCGGTCGCGCAGCAGGTTGCGCGCCTGATGGTTGCGCACACCGTCCCGGCAGGTCGTCCCGCCCGGAGCGTTCTTCAGATCGTCGAGACTGAAATAGTCCGGATCCGATTTCATCAGCCAGCAGTTGCGGCCAGAAGCCATTTTTGAAAACTCCTACTGAAATTCCGCATCTTTGATTTGCGTCAAGGCTGAACAGAACCTGCTGCGCTAAGGTGCGCATCAAGGTCGAACAGCCGAAATCAATTATAGCGCAATGTGCGTCGGGGCGACCTGCCAGTTTGACAAAAGAGTATTTTTTGTTAAGAGCACATAAGGCCGACAGACGGGATGTCGGGAAACGGCGCGTGAGCCGGCGGAACCGTTTTCGGCGCCGTATCGCTCGATATCCTGCAAAAACCTGAGAAAAAGGAGAATGCCCATGTTCTGTTACCAGTGTGAAACCGCGGCAAAGGGAATCGGGTGCGACAAGGTCGGGGTCTGCGGCAAGCAGCCCACCACCTCCGACCTGCAGGACCTGCTGGTCCATGCCCTGAAGGGGATCGGCTTCTGGGCCGACCTGGCCCGTGAAAAGGGGGCCAGCGACAACGCCATCGACCGCTTCGTCATCGAGGCCCTCTTCACCACCGTCACCAATGTCGATTTCGACGACGATTCGGTCGCCAAGGTCATCGCCGAAGCTGTCGGCTACCGCGAGCAGGCGCGCGCCCTGTTCGAAAAAGCAAATGGCGGCGCCTACACCGGCCAGATCCCGGAAGCCGCCCAGAACTGGGAGTTCCCCGCCGATCGCGCCGCCCAGCTCGCCTTGGCCCAGCTGCACGGCGTCAAGGATCCGAATGTCGACGCCGACATCCAGTCGATTCGCAGCACCATCCTGTTCGGCGTCAAGGGCTACGCCGCCTACGCCGACCACGCTATCATCCTCGAGCGCGAAAGCGATGAGATCTACGCCTTCACCCACAAGG